>CANHSD010000190.1 GCA_947463105.1 Chitinophagaceae bacterium | reverse complement strand
TGGGAATCAGCAGAAAAAGCCTTTATGTTCTGATCATGCTGTTTTGTATGTCAGGCTATTCCTGGATTGTGTTGCATCTTGACAGCAGGTGGGCAAATCTTGTGGGTCCTGTTTGTGTGTTCAAAAAAGCAACTGGAATTCCTTGCCCCTCTTGTGGTGCCACACGTTCAATGATTGCATTGATCAATGGAGATTTTTTAAAAGCCGTTTTATTGAATCCGATAGGATTGATTTTGTTGGGCGGGTTGATTGTCTTTCCTTTTTGGCTTTTACATGATCTCGCATTGAAGAAAAACAGTTTCCATGTTTTCTATGCATCAGTTGAAAAAACGATAAAGCAAAAGCATATTGCCTGGCCATTGATTGTATTGGTTTTGCTGAACTGGTGTTGGAATATTTACAAGGGAGTATAACATGTCTTCAACATTCATATATCATCCAACTGAATCAGAAGCCGAAAAAGCTTCCAACAGTTACCTCATGTCGCTGATTGCCATCATGGTTGGATTTCCATTGCCCATCATCAACCTGATGGCCACCTTGTTTTTCTATATTGCGAACCGGAAGTCAACCTATTTTGTGCGTTGGCATTGCATACAGGCCCTGCTTTCGCAATTAAGCCTTTTTGTTATCAATTCCATTGGTTTTTGGTGGACGATATCTGTATTGTTCAGGGAGGATGAACATGTTTCAAACCCTTATCTGGCCTATATCATAACAGTTTTTGTTGTCAATATTTTTGAGCTGGCCATTACAATTTCAGCTGCCATTAAAACAAGAAAAGGCCAACATGTTTCCTGGTGGTTTTATGGCCCACTTACCCAAATGATCTGTAAACCCTGATATGAAAAAAACAATTCTACAGGCATTCATTCTCTTGTCTTTGGCTGCAGGCATTTACCTGCTCATCAGCCGTGTAAACTGGATGAAGCTTTTTCGCATTGAAAAAATGACAGATGCCCTTGAACAGAAATTGGGGGATATGGTATGGGCTGGTATGGAAGAGCAGTCTATTGAAGAGGGAAAAGAGTACGACCGTGTCGATAGTTTGGTTACTGCCATTTGCAAAAGCAATGGCTTCAATCGAGACAAGATCAAACTTCATATCATGGGCGATAGTGAGGTCAATGCTTTTGCCTTACCCGACCACCACATGGTGGTTCATACAGGATTGATCAATGCCGTCCACAACAATGATGAACTCAGTGGGGTATTGGCGCATGAAATTGCCCACATGGAATTATCACATGTCATGAAAAAATTGCTCAAGCAAATGGGGTATACCCTTTTGATCAGCATCACCACCGGTGAAGCAGGTGGCGGAGCCATCAAAGAATTGTTGGGCATGTTGTCATCAACCGCATACGACCGCAAGCTTGAAAAGGATGCAGACATCAAGGCCATTGAATATTTGAAGAAGACCGGTATCAGCCCCAATGGTTTTGCTGATTTTCTGTATCGCCTGGGCGAAAAAGATGGTTCCTTGGGCAGTCTTTCCTGGATCAGTACCCACCCTGATTCAAAAGAGAGGGCGAAATACATAAGGGAAGAGGCTCCCTAAACCTCCACCGCATTCCCCAGTGCCATCCACTCATTCATACTGGCGGAGTAATTGAGTACGTTGGTATAGCCAGCGCTTGCAAGCAAAGAATATCCAATGGTTGCACGGTCGCCTCCCTGGCAATGGATCACCACTTTTTTATCCTTGCTGACTTTGTCGAGGTTATCCATCAGGGTTCCCACAAATACATGATCAGCACCTTTGATATGTCCACTTTTGAATTCAGTGGCATTGCGCAGGTCTATCACCTGTACATTGGGTTCATCCAAGAGGGATTTGAATGTATCGATGTTGATGACCGGCACCGTGTCGAGTTGACCTCCCTGATCGGTGAATTCAACTGTTGATGGAACATAGCCAATGATATTATCAAGACCTATGCGCATCAGTTTGCGTGTCAGGTCGTCGAGCATTGACGGATCGGCCAACAACATGAATTGCTCTTCATAATTGAGGAACCAGCCGGCCCATGTTGCAAATGAATTGTTGCCTTGGATGTTGATGCTTCCTGGAATATATCCTTTGGCAAATTCAGTTTTATTGCGGGCATCAATCAATTTTACTCCTCTTCCCATGGCTTCCATCATTTCCTGGTTGCTGAGGGCCTTCAGTTTCGGCACAGCCGTCAACAAAGAACGATCCACCTTGTTCAGCTTCTTCATCATCGCAAAATACTTCGGTGGTTCGGGCTGGTCTTCCAAAAGGAACCTGGTGAACCCGATCTCATCGTTTTCAAAACGAAAAGCCCAGTTGCGCAGTTTTTCATATCCTACTGTTGTGCTTGGAACCGCTCCCAATGCCTTTCCGCAGGCAGAACCTGCACCATGGCCAGGCCAAACCTGGATATAATCGGACAGCTTGCTGAAACGGTCAATTGATTTGAACATCTGGTGAGCACCTGCATCTGAAGTACCGCTGATGCCGGCTGCTTTTTCAAGAAGGTCAGGACGACCGATATCACCAACAAAAACAAAGTCCCCGGTAAAAAACATAACAGGCTCAGCACTTGCCGGTGTGTCCGTCAACAAAAAGCTGATGCTCTCTGGTGTATGACCAGGTGTGTGAAGGGTTTCCATTTTTAGGTTGCCTACCATAAAGGTCGTGCCATCCTTCAACCCAACATGATCGAATTCATATT
Organism: Chitinophagaceae bacterium; assembly: GCA_947463105.1. Classification (GTDB taxonomy): domain Bacteria; phylum Bacteroidota; class Bacteroidia; order Chitinophagales; family Chitinophagaceae; genus Pollutibacter. The sequence continues at coordinate 2,877 of CANHSD010000190.1, read as the reverse complement.
CCCAACCAGGACCACCTTCATCTGAAAGATACAATTTAGCTCCGGTGAGTGCCGCCAACTCGCGTGCACCAGAAAGGAAATCGGCATGAATATGGGTTTCCAGCACATGGGTGATGGTCATGTTGTTTTGTTTCGCGATGTCAAGGTAAGTATCCACATCACGTTTTGGATCGATGACAGCGGCAACACCCGCCTTCTGGCATCCGATGAAATAACTGGCTTGAGCAAGGGTTTTGTCGTAAACGTGTTGAAAAAACATAGTGATGAATTTTATTTGTGGTGAATTATCTTTTTTTGCAATGTTCCTTGTTTTAAGGATGTGACAAAAGGGTTATTGTTATTTGAAAAAAAGTTCTTTTACAATGATATATATGCCCATGACCAAGACGAACCATCCGAATCCTTTCTTAAGGCTGTCGGGAGATACTTTTTTGCCCAAAGCATTTCCAATGAAAATGCCCACGATGGCAAGGGAGGTAACAGAGGCGAGCAGTGTCCAGTCCATGGTTTGTTTCCCAAGATCCCCTGTAAAACCGATGAGCGATTTAGCTGCAATGATGATCAATGATGTCCCAATGGCCTGTTTCATTGGAAGCTTGCTGAACAAGACCAATGCAGGTATGATGAGAAATCCTCCGCCAGCACCAACCAATCCTGTGAGAAGGCCAACAATTGCACCTTCAAGTAAAATCATGGGATAGTTAAATACCTGTGGGCCTTCCTCTTCTTTCTTGTCGTTATTGCTGCGGATCATGGAGACTGATGCAAATACCATGAGTACTGCAAAGATCATCATCATCATCAGTGCCTTGGTCACAACCAAAGAACCGATAGTGAACAATTCAGCAGGTATGGCAGGAACAATGAATGCGCGGGTTGCATAAACTGCGGCAATAGAAGGAATTCCAAAGATGATGGCCGTTTTGACGTTGATTTCCCCGTTTTTATATTTTGGGAATGCACCAACAAGACTGGTAGATCCTACAATAAAAAGTGAGTAGGCAGTTGCCAGAACTGGGTCTACGCCAAAAAGGTAAACCAGTACCGGAACGGTAAGTATTGATCCGCCACCGCCAATGAGGCCCAGTGAGATTCCGATTACCAGTGAAGCCAAATATCCAATTATTTCCATGTGTAAATTTTCGTTAAGCAAAGATGAGTCATGCCAGTAACAAAGCGTGTGACTGATGTCACGCAGGTTGTTTTTTCTAAAACTGATTTAAATCACTGTTTGTAAGGGCCATATGGGTCAACTTTGATTTTGATAACATTGTATAATCCTAAAAAATAACAGATGAAAGTAGAGCAAATTTACACAGGATGTTTGGCACAGGGCGCTTATTATATTGAGAGTGAAGGAGAGGTTGCCATTGTGGATCCTCTTCGTGAAGTAGAGCCCTATATTAAAAAGGCCGCGTCTGACGGGGCAAGGATCAAGTATGTACTGGAAACCCATTTCCATGCAGATTTTGTATCAGGCCATCTTGACCTCTCACGTAAAACAGGTGCTGAAATTGTGTTTGGTCCCAATGCTGCTCCATCATTTCCGATCCATGCTGCAAAAGATGACGAAATCCTTTCACTTGGAAACATCAAAATAAAAGTACTGCATACGCCCGGCCATACGATGGAAAGCACCTGTTATCTGTTGATTGACGAGGAAGGCAAAGAAAAGGTATTGTTCAGTGGGGATACCCTTTTTATTGGCGATGTTGGCCGCCCTGACCTTGCGCAAAAACTGAATGCAGCACTGACAGAGGACATCCTTGCGGGTCATCTTTTTGATTCGCTCAGAAACAAGATCATGCCCCTGGCTGACGATATCATTGTTTATCCTGCTCATGGTGCTGGATCGGCCTGTGGAAAAAAAATGAGCAAGGAAACCACTGATACGCTGGGTCATCAAAAAAGAACCAATTATGCACTGGATCCGACCCTCAGCAAAGAGCGCTTCAAGGCAGTTGTTTTGGAGGGATTGGTTGATGCTCCTGGCTATTTCCCCCTGAACGTTTTGATGAATACCCAGGGATACGATAGCATTGACAAGGTACTGGAAAGGGGTCAACATGCACTCAGCCCGGACGCTTTTGAAGCGGCCGCCAATGAAACAAGTGCCTTGATCCTTGACACCCGAAAAGCGGAGCATTTCGCTAAAGGATTCATCCCCAATTCAATCAATATTGGCATTGATGGAAATTTTGCACCATGGGTCGGAACAATGATCCCCGATAGCAAACAAGAGATACTGCTGGTCACTGAGGAGGGAAGGGAGGAAGAAGCAGTGGTGCGGTTGGCCCGGGTAGGATACGATTTCACGATTGGTTACCTCAAAGGGGGGTTCAATGCCTGGAAAAATGCCACAAAAGAAGTGGACCATATCGAGCAGGTGACGCCAAATGAACTGGCGTCAATCATCACAACAGACCCGCATGCCCATGTCCTTGATGTGAGAAAACATTCCGAATATTCCATTGAGCATTTGTTGGATGTAAAAAACACACCCCTGGATTTTATCAATGATAGCATGGCGCAGATTGACAAAAGCAGGAAACATTATGTGCACTGTGCTGGTGGATACCGCTCAATGATTTTTATCTCCATTTTGAAGGCCAGGGGTTTTGACAACCTTGTTGATATCAAGGGAGGATTCAATGCCATCAAGGAAAGCGGAAAATTCACCTTATCAGATCATGTGTCTCCGACCACAATGTTGTAATTTGTGCAAAAGACAATATGAAAAAAGGAATAGTGGCTTTGTTTTTGAGCATGATAGTGTTGGCAGGATTTACGCAGGAAAAAAAGTTGAGTGTGGTATGGGATCTTTCCAGTGCCGACACTACGGTTCAGGCTGCTGTATTTCGCCAGGTCAACAATGCC
>CANHSD010000189.1 GCA_947463105.1 Chitinophagaceae bacterium | reverse complement strand
GAATGTATAAATAATCCTTGAACCAAGATGACAAAGAAATATGCCAACGCCTCCAAAACTCGGCGATGTCACGCGAAAAATAAGGAAACTTGAAATTACTCAGGAGTTCAAACCCAAATAACTTGGCTGTACCCAAGGCAATGTCTGAATATCCACTAAAATCGCCATAAATCTGAAAAGAAAAAGCAATTGCACCTATCACCAAGGATGCTCCGCTATGATCTGTGTAATGATCGAATATATTGTCTACAATACCGGCAAGACTGTCAGCAATCACAATTTTCTTGAACAAACCCCACAAAATCAACCGGCCCCCTTCAACAGCTTGGGTGTAGTTGAAGAACCTGGATTTTTGTACCTGCGGAAGCAAGTGATTGGCTCTTTCAATTGGACCTGCAACAAGCAGAGGGAAAAAAGATACAAAAACTGCATAATCCACAAAATCCGACACCGGCTTTTGTTTTTTACGATAGATGTCAAATACGTATGACATTCCATGAAAGGTATAAAAAGAAATACCGATAGGCAGTGCAACATTGAGCAAAATGGGATTTGTATGCCAACCAAGCCATTCAAAACCCTCCGCGATTTGCAATGAGAAGAAGTCGAAGTACTTGAAAATACCGAGAATACCAAGGTTGTTGATAATACTCAACCAAAGAAATAATTTCGCTTTTTTTTTGTTGGGAGATGATACCCAAAATCCAAATAGGTAATCCAATAAGGTGCTAAAAGCAAGTAAACCCAGGAATTTCCAACTCCACCATCCATAAAAAAAATAACTAGCGACAAGCACCAATAGATTTTGCCACTTGAGTGATTTGTTGAATACAAACCAATATAGCTGGAAAACAATAAGAAGAAATACAATGAATTCTAAGGAGTTAAACAGCATTTATATATGTTGATTAAAAATAATTATTGGCAGAATACAAATTTATATTTTTCTACTTTGTAAAATGCTGTATCTCGCTCTTTAAAAGTAAGCTAAAATTAAGATGTCGATACAGAATACCGGCAGGTCGGTTACTGCCGAAGACATCCAGGTTTTCGGATCTATCGAAAAAGGTATACTAGCTGAGGGCTTAGCTATGCAGGGATAGGCTTGCAGCAATTGAATGGCCTAAAAAATGTTTAATGGCTTTAGAGAATACCAACCTCATTAAGCCTTAAATTTGCAGATGCCTATTTCACAATCGCCTTACCTGCTGTACTCTGACGGAAAGGGAAATATTTTTGAGGATGAATCGCTCTATGCTATTGGGCGTGCGGGTTGGGATGCATTTCCTGTAGAAATTGAGGAGTGGATCAAGCTTCCTGATGGTGGCTCTCTCTATGAATTGCCTGGCAGAAAAGGCATTGGCATTGATGTGGAAACAGGCGACATGCGTTTGTGCGATAAAGGCTGGGCCGTTGCAGCCTTTATCCCTCCAGCCCATACTGGCACTTTCATCGCAGCATTTGAAACGGCCGCCGATGCGGAAACACTCCCACTTTTTTGTTATACGGCAGCCGGATGGTACAATGAAGAATTCTATGTTACAGCGGTTCGGATTGAACAGGACATTCGCCAGGAGTGCGCCGGTTATGATGCCGAGAAGATAGAGTTGGGTGTAGAGCAAATGTTAAAAGCCTATCCCAATAACAGGTTGGTCAATCATCTTGCTGAAACCTGCTGCAGAACCTATACCTGCCCCGCAGCAAGGAACTATTTCATTGGACGGTGGGAATGCCCGATCCCCACCTCTCCTGCCTGCAACTCCAATTGTATTGGGTGTATTTCTTTTCAGCCAGAGGCTGAATCCATCACGTCTCCACAAGACAGGCTGCAATTCAAACCATCCGCAGAAGAAATTGTAGAATTTACCGTACCTCACCTCACGGACGCACCCTTCCCGCTGGTCAGCTTTGGCCAGGGCTGCGAAGGCGAGCCCCTCCTGATGTGGGAAACCATCCGTGTGGCCATCAAAGAAATCAGAAAACATACTTCGCGCGGAAGCATCAACATCAACACCAATGGATCGATGCCCAAGGCGGTGAGGGCCCTTTGTGAAGCAGGCCTCGACTCTATCCGCGTGAGCACCAATTCATTGCAGAAGTCATGGTATGAGCGGTATTATCGACCCAACAACTACCAGTTTGAAGACATCATTGAAAGCTTGAAAATCCTGGATGAGTTTGGCGGCTGGAGTTCCATCAATTATTTTGTTTTTCCAGGCATGACGGACACTGAAGCAGAATATGAAGCCCTGCGCAAAGTGATCAAAGAAACCAACCTTAAAATGATTCAGTGGCGTAATTTCAACATTGACCCAGACTGGTACCTCAGTAGAATGGGCATTGCTGAACCCTTTGAAATCATGGGCATAAGAAACATGATGGAGATGATCAGGGAGGAATTCCCAACCCTCAAGTTTGGCTATTTCAATCCGCCAATGGAAAGGATCAAGGGTGATTTTGAGAAGGATTTTGCGCAATGGGGTTAGAAATGTTGAGAGAGGTTGAGCCTGCCAACCAGAGGTTGGTAAACCTGCCGAAGGCAGGAGAAGTTTAGAGGGTTGAATTTGTCAGCCGAAGGCTGGAAAATTCAACTTATTCCTGCGAAACGCTTTTTAAGATCTGTTTTCACCATAAATTTTAACAAGAAAAATTGGTTTTGATTTTAAAAACATTCGAACTTTAAATAAGCCTCAAACTTCAACCACTTCAACCACTTCAACCACTTCAACCACTTCAACCACTTCAACCACTTCAACCACTTCAACCTTCTCAACCACCATGCCCAACTTCGAGAACGAAAAAAACCTAAAAGCAAGTGCCTACACCCTGTTGATCGTTGGATCAATACTGGCCTTGTGTTTTATCGTTTCCTGGGCTCCTCCGGTTGCCCCTCCACTGCCTGATGACGAGGGCATGGAAGTAAATTTGGGTGATAGTGAAACGGGTGATGGTGATGTCCAACCGCTTATTCCCGGAGAACCCTCTGCTGAAATAGCAGAAGCCGTAAGCATCCCACCGCAAACAACGCCCGTTCAAGCTGTTGAAAAAGAAATAGAAACCAATGACGAGGACAAGGATGCTCCACCGGTTATTGCCAACAAACCAAAAGACAAACCCAAAGATAAACCCGCTGTAAAGCCAACACCAGTTCCAGCAAAGCCCGTTCCACAGCCCAAGGAAGAGGCCAAGCCAGTGGAAACACCACCGGCCCCAAAACCAAAATATGTTTACAAGGGCACAGCTACTGGTCAGGGAGGAAACAATGCTACTGTTCTTCAACAAAGCAATGGCCAAGGAATTGCTGGTGGCAAAGGCGACCAGGGCAAAATCAATGGAGACCCCAACTCCGACAGTTATACCGGAAATGGAGGTTCAGGATCTGGTGGCGTTTCTGTTTCCAGGGGGTTGCAGGGCAGAAAAATCAACAGGTACCCTTCCTTTGAAGATGAATTCAGTGAAAACGCAAAAGTGGCGGTTGACATCAAGGTTGATAACCGTGGCAACATCATTTCTGTGGCCATCCAGCCAAGAGGAACCACCACCAGCAATGCTTCCATGAAAGCCATTGCACTTCAAAAGGCGCGTCAACTCAAATTCAACAGCAGTGAAGATGGACCGGATGAGGATTTGGGAACAATTGTTTTCAATTTCCGGATCAGGAATTAAAAAATTTACGATATTTGCAGCAGTAAAAATCTATACATGGACAAGAGAATACATACACTGATTTTCCTTTTTGTTATTTATTTCATCATCGCTGTAACTGCTGTTTTGTTTGTTCCATTTCAACAATTCATTACCATGTTCCTTTTCGGAACTACAGGAATTCTGATTTTCCTGGGATTCTTTGGACTCTGGATATTGAAAAGCCAGAAAGACTAATTAGGCGGGCTCAAGCAATTTGCAACAACGAAACACTCAACGGAATGATATAAAAAAAGACCAGAGCAATCTGGTCTTTTTTTATGCGAAAAAATTCATCATTAAAAGAAAAATGCCCTGATGAAATTCATCAAGGCATCGGTATTGTTGATCAGAGTTCGAGTTTCCACCCTTCCCTGTATTGCCTTTTTACAAATTGGTTGGCAGGATCAAAGTTGGTAATCTGCATGTTTTTAGCATCCCATAGCAACTTCTTCCTTCCAAGGTATTTATCGTTTAACCCAGTGAGGTTAGGATTTTTCATCATCCAGCTCCTGATGGCCAGGTTACCAATCAAAATACTTTCTGTAAAGGGACCTGCGAACTCAAATGGAGAGCTGGTTTTTCCTTTTCCATACCCTGCGATACAAGCGTTCACCCACTGGAGGTAATGTCCTTCTGGAACACGCTGGATGGTTTGCTTTGGCATTGTTACCTCTTTCATCCGTTTGGTAGGCAACAACCTTGGGTTGGCACCATAGCAATCAGCAAGGAGCTTGCCCTTTGTTCCGATGAAGAGAACACCGCCGTCCCAGTTTCCAAATGCTTCATCAGGAAGCAGTTCATCAGGTCGCTGTGGCAACAATCCACCATCGTACCAGGAAACCTTGATATCTCCTTTCTTGCCATCTGTTCTTGGATAGGTAAGATGGATGATCGTTGAAGGCGGGCATGCATCTGTGTTGGCAGTATCATCCCACATTGCTTTCCAAATGGAAGCAACCGAGCATTCTACATCAGAAGGATAAAGAATAGGGAGGCAACGGAAAACAGGATCCATGATGTGGCAGGCCATGTCTCCGAGTGAGCCTGTACCAAAAGCCCACCATCCTCTCCAATTGAAAGGAAGGTATGCGGGATTGTAATCAATAGACTTGGCAGGTCCGAGCCAGAGGTCCCAATTCAATTCTTTCGGTATATCAAACTTGCCTGTAGGCGTTGGGATGCCCTGGGGCCATACCGGCCTGTTGGTCCAGCACTGAACATGGGTAACTTCACCAATCATGCCAGCCTGGATCATTTCTTGTGAAGTCCTCACGCCATCGCCAGATCCTCCCTGGTTGCCCATTTGGGTAACCACCTTGTATTTCTTGGCAGCTTCTGTGAGGATGCGGGCCTCATAAATATCATGGGTAAGTGGCTTCTGTGTATAGACATGCTTGCCCAATTGCATGGCAGCTATGGTTGCTACTGCATGTGTATTGTCTGGAGTAGAAATGGAACAGGCATCAATGTTGTTCTTCTCCTTTTCCAGCATTTCACGGAAATCGTGGTAATAGTTGGCGTTGGGATATGCTTTTCTGCTCTTGGCAGCTGCACGATCATCCACATCGGCCATCGCGACGATTGACACGTTCGGGCTCTTGGCAAATTCAGACAGATCGCTCTCTCCTTTTCCGCCTGCACCGATGCCGGCAATGCGCAACTTATCACTTGGGGCAACATGGCCCTTACCGAGCACGTGTCGAGGAACTATCGTGAAAGCCGCCATTCCCAGGGCGCCAGCCTTGATGAATTTTCTTCTTTTGAGGTTTTTGTTGGACATAATAATCGTTGATTGATGGATAAAATGTTGGGGTTAAAGAATCAAGTTGACTTTATGGCTTATTCATTGCTGTATTTAACGCACTCCTTGTTTTCTTTCTCTGTGTAAGCAACACCATACTGCTTCATCACT
>CANHSD010000188.1 GCA_947463105.1 Chitinophagaceae bacterium | reverse complement strand
TTTTGGCTGAGGGCAACCGCATCATCGACAGAGTGGTTGCTTGAAAAACCAGAGGGCATCAACACAGCAGTAACATTGTCCTTCCCCAATGCCTCAACCGCCAGGGTTAGCACCACTGCAGAATCAATACCACCACTGGATCCAAGGATTGCCTTTGTGAAGCCCATTTTGGAAAAATAATCGCGGATGCCCAATACCAGTGCCGCTTTTACCTGGGCGATATTGTTGTCTTTGGTGAGGTAGGCAATGATGGTATCAGAATCTTCAGTTTTGGCAACCCTCATGTCGGTTGTCATCAATTGATCACTGGATGCATTGACGGCATCATGCTTTCCAATCAGTTTCTCTGTATCCACCAAAAGATAATCTTCCTCAAAATATTTCAACTCGGCATCAATCGCAGCATTGTCTGCACATACCAGACTTCCTCCATCAAATACAATTTCAGTCTGTGCGCCCACTGCGTTACAATAAATCATGGGCAGCTTGTATTTCTTCACGTTCAAACGGATCACTTCTTTTCGGTCCTCATCATGATCATAGTCGAAAGGGGAAGCAGAGAGGTTGATCATGAGATCAGGATTTTGCTTCATCAGTTCATCCATGGGGCAGACCCTGTAAAGTGGATTATCCCCCAGGTTCCAGATGTCTTCACAGATGGTGATGGCCAGTTTCTTTCCCTTGAATTCAATACAATTCCAGCTGTATGCAGGCTCAAAATAGCGGTATTCATCAAACACATCGTAATTGGGAAGCAAACTCTTGCTGGCAATTCCCTGGACTTTGCCATTGTATAGCAACAAAGCTGAGTTCAAAAGATGCTTGCCCTCTGGTTGAGGATTGGGCGTTGGGGCTCCAACAATGATACCAATGCCATGACTATGTTGCGCAATTTCCTGAATGGTTTTTTCTGTTCGCTGCATGAAATCATCAAACTCCAGGAAGTCGCGCGGGGGATAACCACATACCGATAATTCAGAGAAAACAACCAATTCTGCCCCAGCCTTTCTGCCATCCTCAACAGCATGGATAATTTTGTCCCTGTTGAGGGTAAAATCTCCAATATGGTAATTCTGCTGGGCAACGTAGATTTTCATAGCGCAAAATTGAGGAATTAAAGGGAATTTTTGTTAAAAAGAAAAAGCCCTGGAATGGACAATCAGAGATTGATTATTTTTATTCTTCAAAACTGAAAACAAATGAAGTTGAGCACGCGAAACCCATTGTTGGTAGCCTTCGTATTTATTGCTGGATTTTTGTTCTCTGGCTGTGATGATAGCCCTGCCAAGCCTGATGTCAGCCATATCAAGGTCAACTTGAAAATGCAGCGTTTTGAAAAAGATTTTTTTGCATTGGACACCAACAATCTTGATAAGGGGTTTGATCAACTAAGGCTTGAATACCATGATTTTTTGAATGATTATACAGGAAAAATACTTGGTCTCGAAGGAAAGGATACCTCCCAATGGGGCATGGCGATCAAAGCGTTTATACGGGACTACAGACCCATTTATGATTCTACACAGAAAATTGACAAAGGCATCGAAGTAGCAAAATTGGATATTGAAGAGGGGCTGAAATACGTAAAATTTTATTTTCCCTCTTACCGGTTGCCTGAGCAGTTCATCACTTTCATTGGACCCATAGATGCTTTTGCTTATGGCCAAACCGGAGGATCCGGCGATATCATCACAACATTTGGCCTCTGCGCAGGACTTCAACTGCACCTTGGTGGAAATTCAATGGTCTACAAAAGCGAGGCTGGCATGCAACTTTATCCTGAGTATATTTCAAGAAAATTTGATACGGACAATATCGCGGTCAATTGCATGAAGAACATCATCGATGATATCCATGCCCCCCTTCAGGGTGGTGAATCAATGTTGGCCCTTTTGGCAGACCATGGCAAGCGCATGTATTTGCTGGACCTGGTGTTGCCGGATGCAAAAGAGGAGATTAAACTCGGCTATACATCTGAACAATTAGAGGCAGTGAAAAAAAGCGAAGGATTCATCTGGAATTACTTCAATGAAAACAACCTGCTGTTTGAAAAAGATCTGTTGAAGATGCGCTCTTTTGTTACAGATGGGCCATCCACGGCTGAATTCGGATGGGGTTCGCCTGGTTTCATTTCCCTATATACAGGAAGACAACTCATCAGGGCCTACATGAAAAAGCATCCAGAAACAAGCCTTAATGCACTGCTTGCGCTGGATGCCAATAAAATTCTTTCTGGTGCTGGCTATAAGCCCAGGTAGGCTTGAGGTCTTTGCCCCATGGTATGCATAAACCGCACATGTGATGCAATTGCTGCCCTCGTTGTGGGGAAGTAATTGTAATAGAGATCAAATTGCTCGCAGGTCTGTTTCACAATTTCGCTGATCGCAGGATAGTGAATATGGCTGATCCTTGGAAAAAGATGATGCTCTATCTGGTAGTTCAATCCACCAACGAACCAGGTCACAATCCTGTTGGAGAAAGCAAAATTGGCTGTTGTTTTCACCTGGTGAATGGCCCATTCATTTTCAATTTTAACAGGGTCCACACCAGCCGCTTCAAATTCAGCATGCTCTACGACATGTGCCAGCTGAAATACAACGCTAATGGTTACACCTAAGGTAAACTGACTGATCACAAAACCAACCAACCAGGCCTGCCAGCCAATCATCAAAATGGGTACAACAATATAGAAAGCGATGAAAAACATCTTGCCGGTCCAAAAAACCACATGGTCCATGGTCTCCATTTTTTTCAATGGAGTGGTGTGAATTTTCTTGGAAAAATATTTGGTATAGTCCATCAGGAACATGAACAATGAGGTGAACCCATACAAGCCAAACATGTACACGCTTTGGTATTTGTGCATGGGCTTCCAGGGCTGGGTAGAGCATTGTCGCATGAATGGCATGTTGTTGATGTCATCATCAACACCGTCAACGTTGGTATAGGTATGGTGAATGATGTTGTGTTTCAATTTCCACATGAAAGCATTGCCCCCAAGAAAATTATGGGTAAGTCCGAAAACATCATTAACCCATCCCTTGGTGGAGAAACTGCCATGGCAAGCATCATGCATCACATTGAAGCCAATGGCAGCCATGTTGAGCCCAAAAACAACCCAGAGCAGGGATGAAACTGCCCAATGCATATTGAGCATCATCAATGCCATATAAATGGCGATGGCTGTTGGAATCAGCACCATTGTCTTGCCATAAAGCTTCCAGTTGCCCGTTTTCTTCATGCCGTTGCGCTCGAAATAGGCATCCACCTCAGCTTTCAATGCATTGAAAAAAACCTTGTTCTTGTTGTTGAAAGTAACCTTATATCCCATAAAAAATCTTTTGCCTTAACGAATAAATGAATGTACAAATTTACACCATGTACCAATAGCGCCACTTAATTTCTTTTGCTGGGCGCCTCCAATTGAAATACAGGGATCTTTACCTGAAACCGCTGTTTGGTATTCACATTTTCCATGAGATAGGTTCCAAACATCTTGCCCAATTCAGACTTGAGGTTGCAACCGGAAATGTATTGGTACTGCTCATGGGGCTTGATGATGGGCTGAACACCGATCACTCCTTCCCCCTCCACTTCCTTCTGTTCAGTGTTGCTGTCGTGTATAAACCAATGACGGCGAAGGAGTTGAACGGGAAAAGCATTGTTGTTCTCAATAGTGATCCTGTAGGCAAACATAAATTCCTGCTGTACAGGATTGGAATAATCCGGCTGGTAAAATTGCTCTACAATGATATTGATGCCTTCGGTAACCTTAGACTCCATTTTGGTGATTTACTCAAATATAAAAATTATCCTCAATCAAAAATACAGCACATAATTTTTGTAACTTGATTGCGCATTGCATTAACCTTTCACACTTTTATCAACAATTCTAAGATGAAAAAGTTCTTTTCAACCTTTTTGGCAGTTACCGCTTCCATCGCTGCCTTTTCTCAAGCACATACCGGGGATCCAAAATTAACAGAACTATGGGATCCAGTTCCCGCCATCGTACAACCAGGAAAGACAGCACAGGATGCCCCTTCGGACGCCATCGTCCTTTTCAACGGCAAAGATTTTTCTGCATGGAACGGGAGCAAGGGGCCGGTTGAGTGGACACTTGAAGACAATTCCATGACCGTTAAAAGAGGAAGCGGAGGCATCACTACAAAAAGAGGGTTCGGAGACTGCCAGCTGCACATTGAGTGGCGCACCCCATCGGTGGTTAAAGGAGAAGGACAGGGAAGAGGAAACAGTGGCATCTTCCTGATGGGAAGGTATGAGCTACAAGTGCTTGACAACTACAACAACAAGACCTACTCCAACGGACAGGTAGGAAGCATATACAAACAGCTGATTCCATTGGCCAATGCCAGCAGACCCCCGGGCGAATGGCAGACGTATGATATAATCTTCATTGCACCAAAATTCAATGCTGAGGGAAAGCTTCAGTCTCAGGCAAGAATCACGGTGATCCACAATGGCGTTTTGGTCCAAAACAATGCAACAATTTGGGGAGGAACAGAATACATCGGCATTCCAGAATACAAGCCACATGCTGCCAAAGAGCCCATCATGATCCAGGACCATGGTGATTTTGTTAGCTTCAGGAACATCTGGATCAGGGAACTCTAATCCTGAGGACTTGCCTTTACTTCATTGACAGTTGCAAGCATTTCTTCCAGAATTGTTTGCAACTGTTCCATTTCAGGAACATGCTCAGTGACCAGCATGAAGTTTTTGCCCACCTGCTTCAGGTGGCTCTTGTTGGTCTTGGTTTGCAAATGCAACAAGATTGCATTGAATGTAGCAGAATGAAAATAGGGTGAGTCTGGATTGTTTACAAAATAACAGCGCAGCGTTTTCTGCTTCAGGGTCATTCGTTCAAAACCAAGTTCAACAGCCATTCTCCTGCACCGCACTGTTATAAAAAGATCTTCCACACAAGCCGGTATCGGTCCAAACCGGTCTTTCATCTCATCGTGGAAGCGCTGCAATTCTTCTTCATTTCTGCAATTGTCCAACCGTGTATAAAGGAGTAGCCTTTCAGCAATCTGGTCAACATATCCGTCAGGAATCAGGATTTCAAGATCAGTGTCTATGGTGCAATCGTGCACAAAATCATCTTGCTTGCTGATCTCATCCTTGAACACTTCCTTGAATGAAGTTCTTTTCAATTCCCGGATGGCCTCGTCCAGAATTTTCTGGTACATCTCAAATCCTATTTCAATCATGAAGCCGCTCTGCTCTCCCCCCAACATGTTTCCTGCGCCGCGAATATCAAGGTCGCGCATGGCAATTTGAAACCCGGAGCCCAGTTCAGCATGTTGCTCCAGTGTTTGTAGCCGCTTTCTTGAATCTGCGGGCAATACACTGATGGGCGGTGCCAGCAAGTAACAGAACGCTTTTTTGTTGCTGCGGCCTACCCTTCCCCGCAACTGGTGTAAATCACTCAATCCAAACTGATGTGCATTGTTGATGATGATGGTATTTACATTCGGAATATCAACACCACTCTCCACGATATTGGTACAGACCAATACATCATATTTCCGGTGGATGAAATCAAATATCCTTTCTTCCAATTCATGCCCTTCCAACTG
>CANHSD010000187.1 GCA_947463105.1 Chitinophagaceae bacterium | reverse complement strand
CCCTGCTGCATTGCTTCCGCCGCCAACACAGGCAATCACACGGGTTGGCAATTCCGTTCCTGTTTTTTCAAGCAATTGGGTCCTCATCTCCTGGCTGATGACCGACTGAAACCTTGAAACCATGTCTGGATATGGATGTGGGCCAACCACAGAACCAATGATGTAATGAGTATCGGTTGGATTGTTGATCCAGTCCCGGATGGCTTCATTGGTAGCATCCTTGAGGGTCTTGCTTCCGCTGGTGGCCGGAACCACTTTGGCGCCAAGCATTTTCATCCTGGCTACATTAGGGGCCTGCCGTTGAATGTCTTTTTCACCCATGTAGACGATACACTCAATTCCTTTCAATGCGCAAACCGTTGCTGTTGCAACGCCATGTTGACCTGCACCTGTTTCTGCGATGATTCTTTTTTTACCCAGGCGTTGTGCCAGCAATATTTGACCAATGGTGTTGTTTATCTTGTGGGCTCCAGTATGGCAGAGGTCTTCCCGCTTGAGGTAAATGGTTGAACCAAATCTTTCGCTCAAACGTTCAGCCAAAAAAAGCGGCGTGGGCCTTCCTACATAATCTTTCAAAAGGGCATGAAACTCTTGTTGAAAGAGTGGATCAGTTGAAATGGAAAGATATTGCTGCCGGAGATGTTCCACATTCTGGTACAGCATTTCCGGAATATAGGCTCCACCGAAATCCCCATAATAGCCTTGCTCACTTGGTTTTGAATAACTCGTTATCATATCAGTTGATCATTTTGATTGCATTAAAAAAATCCTTGACTTTGTTCATATCCTTGACGCCTGGTGATTGTTCAAATTTGCTGTTGACATCAATGGCAAAAAGTTTTTTCTCGTTTTCACAGAATTGGGAAAGCTGATCAACATCTTCAGGACCAATGCCCCCACTCAAAAAATAAGGCTTTGGCACTGGCGCATGGCACAACAATTCCCATTGGAATTGCTCACCCGTACCACCATATTGTTTTCCCATGGTGTCAAAAAGATAAAGATCCACCACATCAATAAAAGGAAAGGTCTTGTAAGGTACATTTTCATTCTCCCCAATCCTAAAGGCTTTGACGGTATTGACATGGTTGGAAATATGTTCACAATAACGGGGCGATTCATCCCCATGCAATTGGACCATGTCCAGCTTCCATTTGTCTACCGTCCTCAAAACTGTATCCTGCTCTTCGTTCACAAAAACCCCCACCCTGTTGATGCGGAGTTTTTCCTGCTTCAGCAATTCAGGGGTCAACCCAAACTTCATGGCATAGCGGGGTGATTGCGGATAAAAGATCAGGCCCGCGAAATCCACGCCAATGGTCTCCAGCTCTTTCAGCTGGGCAATGCCTGTCATGCCACATACCTTCAGTCTCATCCTATCATTTCAATCTGTTTCCTAAACTCATTTAACGCCATTCCGGGATCATTTGTTTTCATAAAATTTTCTCCGATCAAAAACGCGCTGTATCCATTTTCTCTGAACAATTTAACCTGGTCCGGATCATCAATGCCACTTTCTGCCACTTTCAACTTGTCCTTCGGAAGCTGTCCGGCCATCCTGAGGCTTCGTGCGATGTTGACATCAAAAGTTTTCAGGCTGCGGTTGTTGATGCCCACCAGATCAACGGTTTCGCATACATGTTCCAGTTCATCTTCATCATGCAGTTCAAGCAAAACCTCCAAGCCCAGTGACCTGGCCAGGGTAGAAAAACGCACCACCTCTTCCTTGCTCAGACAAGCTGCAATCAGCAAAATCAAATCAGCACCCAATGCCTTTGCTTCGTGAACCTGGTATTCATCGATGATGAATTCCTTGCGCAAAATGGGAATATCCAATAGTTGCCTTGCCCGCAAAACATCCTGATCATGCCCACCAAAAAAATATTCATCAGTCAATATGGAAACGGCTGATGCACCAGCAGCCTGATAGGCTTTGGTCACTTCCACCGGATCCAGCCTGTCATTGATAATCCCTTTTGAAGGCGATTTTCTTTTGAACTCAGCAATGATGCCTGATGCATTGGGCCTTGACAATCCTTCCACAAGGGAAATTGTTTTACGGGTGTACCATGCATCAGCCTTGATCACATCAAGCGATTTCTGTTGTTTACGATCAGCAACTTCTGTTCTTTTCCTTTCAACAATGGTGTCTAAAATATTCATAGTGTCAGGATTGAATGGCAATCAGTGAATTGAGCACGCCCAGGGCTTTTCCGCTTTCCAGGCTTTCCTTGGCGGCTTCAAAAGCAGTGTCATAGTCGTTGAATGCTGGCGTCATGTACAAGGCCATGGCGGCGTTGGCAGTAACGACGGCATGTTGTGCGCGGGTTCCCTCACCTTTGAGAATCTGCATAAATATTGAAGCTGCCTCTGCAACTGTTTCACCACCCCAAATTTCTTTGCCATCAATCTCCATGCCTCCTAGTTGTGTCGGCGTAAAAATTTTTTCTCCTTCTGTGGTAATCAGTTTCACATCTGAGGTAAGGGATATTTCATCATACCCATCCAGTGAGTGCACAATAGAAAACTGTTTGTCTTGCCCTTGTAGCAAGTAATTGTATATCCTGGCAATCTCAAGGTTGTATACGCCAACCATTTGATAGGCTGGGTTGGATGGATTAACCATGGGGCCGAGCATGTTGAAAAAAGTGCGCACCCTCAGGTTTTTTCGGATGGGCCCTACAGCCTTAAGGGCGGGATGAAAAACAGGCGCATGCAGGAAACACATGTTGGTTTCATCAAGCTCATTGCGCAGTTGTGTCTGGTTATTTTTGAACTTATAGCCCAGGGATTCCATGAGGTTGGAGGCTCCGCTGATGGAACTGGCACCATAGCTGCCATGCTTGGCAACAGGCTGACCAGCACCGGCAACAATAAAACAGGAAAGGGTTGATATGTTGAAGGTGTTTTTCCCATCACCGCCTGTTCCTACGATGTCCATGACTTTTCTGTCTTCAAAATCTATGGGCACACATAGCTCCAACAGCGCATCACGAAAACCCATGAGTTCTTCTATGGTAATCGTTCTCATGAGATAGACCGTCATGAATGCACTCAATTCATGCTCGTTGAAGGCGCCTTTGCCAAGATCCAACAGGATCTGCCGGGCATGTTCCCTTGACAAGGTCTTGTGTTCAAAAAGATAATTCAATGTCTGTTTCATCAATGAATTTTTATGTTGTATGGTCTGCTCAGCAACCAGTTTTCGAGCATTGTTCTCCCTTCGGGGGTCAGCACACTTTCTGGATGAAACTGTACGCCCTGCACATTGAAGCTTCTGTGGCGCAAAGACATGATCATTCCAGTTTCATCAGTGGACGTGATCTCCAAATCATCCGGGAATCCCTCCTGCTTCACTACCCAACTGTGGTACCGGCCCACTTCAAGGGTTGCATCCAGTCCAGTGAACCAGTCATTTTTATGGATCGATGGCAGCAAATCTTTAGTAAGGTGAATGGGTGTTGCCACACCATGGTACACCTTTGAGAGGTTGGCCAGTTCTCCGCCAAAAGCCTGGCCCATGGCCTGTTGACCGAGGCAAACGCCAAACAATGCATGTGTTGGGGCAAGGGCCCTGATCAAGGGTAGCAAAATCCCTGCTTCCTCAGGAATGCCCGGCCCTGGGGAAAGCAAGATCTTCTCATACAGGGCAGCGTCTGCAATCGATATATCATCGTTGCGGTACACATCAACTTCTTCACCCAAAATCTCTTTGGCAAGATGCACCAGGTTATAGGTAAAAGAATCATAATTATCGAGAACCAGTAATCGTTTCAAGGAATATGTTGATTTTATTTTTTGTTAATCTCATTGGCAAACAGCACTGCTTTCTTCAATGCGCCTAGCTTGTTGTTGACTTCCTGCAACTCACTTTCTGGGATGCTGGAGGCCACAATACCTGCACCAGCCTGATAGTACAGCGTATTGTTGCGGCTCAGGAAACTCCTGATCAAAATTGCCTGGTTGCAGGAACCATCAAAACCAGTAAATCCTATGGCTCCGCCATAAAACGAACGTTTGGTTTGTTCATAGGTATCAATCAATTCCATGGCCCTGAATTTTGGTGCTCCGCTGAGGGTTCCGGCGGGGAATGTTTTGGCCATCAACAAAAATGGATTGGCATTTTTCCTGACCGTTGCCACCACTTCACTGACCAGATGAATCACGTGGGAATAATATTTCACCTGCCTATAATGGGCTACTTTCACATGATCACAAACACGGCTAAGGTCATTTCGGGCAAGATCGACCAACATCACATGCTCCGCATTTTCTTTGGGATCCTGCAACAGGCGTTCCGCCTCTTTTCTGTCTACTGCATCATCTCCACTCCTTTTGAATGTTCCGGCAATGGGATGAACAATGGCCTGGCCATTGGCAATGATGAGCTGGCTTTCCGGTGATGACCCCATTAGTTTGTATTCACCATAATTAAAAAAGAAAAGATAGGGAGAAGGGTTGATCATCCTCAAAGCCCTGTATACATTGAATTCATCGCCTTTGAACGATTGCTCAAACCTTCTGCTCAATACAATCTGAAACACATCACCCCGGTAACAATGGCCAATACCCATCTTCACCATGTCAATATACTGCTCATCAGTGAGGTTGGATCTTTCTTCACCTGTCGATTCAAAGGGAAACTGCGGAAGGTCTCTTCCACAAATGATGTTTTCAATCAGGTGTTTATCTCCCTCTATTCCGGGGATATGGTTCTCCAACAAGTAAAGCTCATCCCTGAAATGATCGATGGCAATCACATATTGGTACAAGCGATAACGCATCAAGGGAATGGCATCATACTGCAGGTTTCCCTTTAGTTTTCCTTCTTTGTTTACTGCATAAGGCTTGTCCCGGAATTGGATTGTCTCAAAGAATGGTATGGCGTCATAGGCCGTATATCCATAGAGTCCTTGGGCAAACTTGGTTTCTTTTGGTCCAGAGTCAACTGCATAACCTTGCATGTAGTCCCAAACCAGTGCTGGAACATCTGTATTTTCCAATGTACTTTTGGTTGGCATTTCACCGGGGTATTTGAACTCTACCTCCTGAGCAGCAGTTATCTCAATGCCTCCGATGGCATTGATGGCAATGAAGGAAAAACTGTTCTCTGAGGTATGGTGGTCTGTGCTTTCCAGCAAAATGGTATCCCTGAACTTATCCCTAAGGCGGAGGTAAATACCCACAGGAGTGTACAGGTCTGCCGCCATCTTTCGGAATGTGGTGTTCAACTTAACCTTGTTCATCTTTTCCATGCAGTGATTGATTTAAAAATAAAAGCCCCGAATAATCGGGGCTTTACATATGTTACTATACAACATAGGATTTACCCCTTCTCAGAGATAAAATGCCAACCGTTGTTTGTATAATTTCTTTTCATTTGTTCAAAATTGATGAAAAACTCCAATAATTCCAAAAAATTAATGCCAATTGACAAAAGAATTACTTGAATTGGTTGAATATTTAACCCAGGTACCTTTTAATTTCCCGTTCTGACTCTCGCTGTTTGACAGACTCCCGTTTATCATGCAGTTTTTTACCCTTTGCCAGCCCAATTTGCATTTTGGCAAATCCCCGCTCATTGAAATAGATTTTAAGCGGGATGAT
>CANHSD010000186.1 GCA_947463105.1 Chitinophagaceae bacterium | reverse complement strand
TTGCCTGGTTCGAATTTTGATTATGCATCTGACCTCACTGAGATGATTCAAGTAGGTGTCTTGGCGCAGCGATTCGGAGGAAAGTTTGAGTATGACAGCAAGAAAATGAAAGCAGTTGGAAGGCCTGAATTGGATCAATACATCAAAGAGCCTGTTCGTAAGGGCTGGTCTTATGGAGAAAATCTTTGGAAATAAAATGAAAAAAACTATCACAATCTGTCTGCTTTTGATGTCCGCCATGGGATTCTCCCAAACCAAAATAACTGCAGTGAAAGTTGGAGATCGAATTGATGTAACCATCAATAAGTTCTTTTTTACCAGTTATCTGTTTGCCAAGAACGAAAAATATCCCTTTTTCTATCCGGTAAACGGACCCTCAGGTGCGGGTGTAACCTCCATGAGAAATGGGATATGGCCACACCACAGTTCCCTGTTTTTTGGGAGTGATGATGTGAACGGAGGAAACTACTGGAACAAGGCATTGAGTGGCGGACAAATTGTTTCAACAAGAGAAGAAATTGTTGAAAACAATGGGCCGAGGTTGGTCATTGAAAATGATTGTATCTGGAAACGTCCGGATGCTCCAGCGCCGATTCAGGATTTTCGCAAGATCACCATTACCGCACCTACAAAAGATATGTTTCAGATAGATTTTGAGGTAACCATGGAAATGTTGATGGATGTATCGATTGCAAAAACGAATCATTCCCTTTTTTCAGGAAGAATGGATCCTTCTTTGTCGGTTGATTTTGGTGGAACCATGATTGATGCTGATGGTGCTCAAGGTGAAAAAGGAACCTATGGCAAGCCTTCTCCCTGGATTGATTGCCATGGAAAAAGAGGTGATAAGATTGAGGGGATGGCCATCATGCAGCATCCATCCAACAATTGGTATCCTGCACCCTGGTTTACCCGAGATTATGGTTTTTTCTCTCCAACACCGTTGAACTGGCCCAAGGATGACAAGGCAACCCTATTTAAAAAAGGGGAAAAGATTCATCTCAAATACCGCGTATTGGTGCATTCAGGCACACATGAAACGGCCAACATAGCAGGAGAATTCAAAAAATTTGCGGCTGAAAAATAACTTGATTTATTTATGAAAAAATCAATTTTCTTTTTTTTGATATTTGTCATCATTGGGGTTTCAGTCTTGGCACAGGAAGGAAGGCATATCTTAAAGCATCAGTATACAGTTGATTTTTTCAAACAAAATTTACTAGAAGCTACCGATTGGGTTCCATATCCCGCGATTAACCAATCTGCTGCCTGGAAGGCTATATTGTCCACAGAACAACATGCAAAACTAATCCAACAGGCAGAAGGTTTGTTGGGTTATCAATGGCCAATGACAAGGGCTTCTGTTTTTCTTGACTATGCTGAAAATGGCAACAGGACGAATTTTGAGAAAATCAGTTTTTCCCGAAGGGATGTGCTTTCTATATTGGTTGTTGGAGAATTGATTGAGAATAAGGGAAGGTTCATGGATGATATTGTTGACGGTATCTGGTCTATTTGTGAAGAGACATTTTGGGGTGTGCCAGCCCATTTGAGTTATCAAAAAAGAGGCATAGGATTGCCTGATGTGAACGACCCTGTTGTTGATTTATTCGCCGCAGAAACATCATCCTTGTTGGCATGGGTATCACATTTGATGGGCGATAAATTGGATAAGGTGAATCCATTGATCAAGGAAAGGATTTATGTTGAAATTGACAGAAGGATTTTCAAGGTAATTGAATCAGATCCAAAATACAGATGGATGGGTTATGGTCGGAAGAATGTTGATTCGACCTTGTCTTACAAGGAAAGATCTTTCCTGGAAAGAAGACCCAATAATTGGAATCCCTGGATCAGCTCAAATTTATTATCCTCTGTTTTATTGCTGGAGAAAAATAAAGACCGCAGGGCAAAATTTGTTCATCAGGTTTTTGACGTACTGGATAATTATCTGGATCCTTACCCGGCTGATGGTGGATGTGATGAAGGACCGGGTTATTGGGGAAAGGCAGCTGCCTCTACCTTTGATTGTCTTGACCTGGTAAAGATGGCCACCAACAACACATTCAATTTGTTTGATGAACCGCTGATCAAAAGTATGGGTGAATTTATTTTTAAAGCCTATATCGGTGATGGCTATTACCTGAATTTTGCTGATGCCGTTTCAAAAACCAATCATTCACCCATGTTGATTTACCGCTATGGCAAGGCGGTTGGTTCTTCAACGATGATGGAAATGGGGGGCTATCTGGCCAAAAAGACTCCTGGTGGTCTGAACATGCCTGAGGCATATTCACTGCTGAGAAAACTTCCTGAGTTGTATTATTCAAAAGAATTGCTCAATACAACATCAGCTGAGCCACTTATATCAGGCGCATGGTTGCCAGATATTCAAGTAATGGTGTCGCGTGACCAGGAACGATCAAAGAAAGGTTTTTACATAGCTGCCAAGGCAGGGCATAATCAAGAAAGCCATAACCACAATGACGTAGGCAGTTTTATGATTTTTTACAATGGCAAACCTGTTTTGATTGATGTAGGAGCAGGAACCTATACAAAAGATTACGGCAAGAGTTGGGTGATCAGCTCAGCCTACCATAACATGCTCCCTATTGTAAATGGCGAAGTACAACTCACTGGTAGAAAATATGCAGCCTCAGCTGTTTCATATAACAGCGATGGCCAAAAAAATATATTCAAACAAGATATTTCTAAAACCTACAATCAGGATTTGGGCATGAGAAAATGGGAAAGGACCATTACCCACAACAAAGGAAAATCAATTGTTATTGCTGACAATTTTGACTTTTCAACTACAAAGGATACTATCATTTTACCGATGATGCTTATCGCCAGGCCTGATGTCACTGAGCCAGGAAAAATGCGCATAAAAACAGGTAATGCAGAAAGTGTTACCATCAGTTTTGATCAGCAGCAATTTGAACTTGCCATTGAAGAGATAAAGATTCAAGATGCAAAAATTTCCCACACCTGGGGCAGCACCATTTACAGGGCTCAGTTCAGGATGAAGAATAAAACCAGCAAAGGGAAATTTCAATTCACCATACAATGATCATTTACCGAATCATACATTTTTACATGAAGGTTATTAAAGGAATCAGGGTATTGTATTTGATATTTTTTCTTGTTTGTTCGATACAATTGACCGCACAAGAAAAACCCAATATCCTCATCATCATGACAGATGAATTGTCGGCAGAGTCGATGAGTTTCAACCTCGGTAAAAAATACATCAATACTCCCAATATCGATCAACTGGCCAAAACAGGTGTATTATTCTCAAATGCGTATTGTGCAAATCCTCTTTGTGTTCCATCACGCAGTTCTATTTTTACAGGGAGGTACCCTCACGAAATGGGAATACAGTCCAACGAAGAAAAGAAGGTTGATCCGACAAAATTCCCTTCGCTGGGCAGCATTTTCAAAAATGCTGGATATGAAACAGGGTATGTGGGGAAATGGCATTTGCCTTATGATAGAAAGGCGCCAGGCACACATGGCTTCGATTATCTTCCCAATACAACCGGAAATGGTCATGATAGCCTATCACCCATATTGGCGAATGATTTCTTGAAGACCAAACGCGATCATCCATTTTTACTGGTTGTTTCTTTCATGAATCCACACAATATTTGTCAATGGGCACGTGGAGAAAAATTACCTGATGGCGCCATCGGAAACCCTCCGCCAGCAGATCAATGTCCTCCGCTAAGACCCAATGCCAAGCCATCTTTCAATGAAACGGATATCATGAAAGTTATGCGTGCCTCCATGCAAAATAGTGATGCATTTCCAGTGGGGACTTTTACAGAAGAAAAATGGCGTCAATACATTTGGTCTTATTACCGGTTGATTGAAAAAGTGGACGCAGAAATTGGAAGAGTATTACAATCGTTGAAGGAGACGGGCAAGGACAAGAACACGTTAATCGTTTTTACCAGTGACCACGGAGACATGCAGGGGGCCCATCTTTGGAACCAGAAAACGGTTTTTTATGAAGAAGCTGCAAAAGTTCCTTTCATCATCAACTACCAAGGTATTAAACCCAGAAAATCAAATTACTTTGTTCAATCCGGTACAGATATTTTACCCACTTTATCTGATTTTGCAGGCATCACAGTACCTGCTCAGTATCCTGGCAATAGTTTGAAACAATACCTTGAAAAAGATATCGCACCAATAAAGCGGGATTATGTGGTGGTATCAGACCATATCATTCAAGGTGTAGGCGTTGATGGTCAAAATCCAAAACCGGAAGGACGTATGCTGAGGAATGCCCAATACAAATATTGGATCTATGACGAAGGCAAAGAGAGGGAATCGCTGTTTGATTTGAAGAGTGATCCCGGTGAAATGATCAACCTGATCAATGATCCCAAGCATGCCAAAGCTTTGCAAGAATGCAGAAGCCAGCTCTTGGACTGGGCAAAAAAGAACAACGACCCCTATTTGACAAAACTCATTAAATAAGACAATATGCGCAGTTTGATTGTATTGATGGGTATGATGATGTGTACATTTTCTAAGGCGCAACAGCGCCCCAATGTCATTGTGATTTATTCCGATGACCAAGGTGCCATTGACCTCAATTGTTATGGCGCCAAGGATCTGGAAACACCCAACATTGATCAACTCGCCAGGAGTGGAACCATGTTCACCAATTTCTATGCATCTCCTGTATGTTCTCCATCAAGGGCTTCACTACTCACAGGATTGAATCCTCAAAGGGCAGGATTGCCTGGTAATGCTTCTGAACTTAATGATGCAGTGGGCATGCCCACAGACAAGTTTACGATGGCAGAGATGTTCAAAAATGCAGGATATGCAACCGCGCATATTGGCAAATGGCATCTGGGATATAAGCCGGAGATGGCCCCCAATGCCCAGGGTTTTGATCACTCCTTTGGTCACATGGCAGGCTGTATCGACAATTACTCTCATTTTTTTTATTGGAATGGTCCCAACAAGCACGACCTCTACCGCAATGGAAAAGAAGTGCATTATCCCGGTCAATTTTTTCCAGACCTGATGTTGAAGGAGTCTTCCCAATTCATGACAGCATCCAACAAGAAACCTTTTTTCATGTATTTTGCCATCAACCTGCCGCATTATCCATACCAAGGTGATCCCAAGTGGCTGGAATATTACAACAAAAAAGGATTGGCCTATCCCAGAAACCTGTATGCCGCTTTTATGTCTACCCTTGATGATAAGATTGGAGCGCTGCTGAAGCAGGTTGCTGATTTGGGTTTAACAAAAAATACCATCATCATTTTTCAATCAGACAATGGCTATTCAACAGAGGAGAGGGCACATTTTGGCGGAGGCAATGCAGGTAATCTGAGGGGAGCAAAGGCTTCATTGTTTGAAGGTGGTATCAAAGTACCTTCCATCATCAGTTGGCCCGGGAAAGTACCTTCAGGTCAAGTAAGAGAACAGTTTGCTGTAAATACGGATTGGTTTCCAACACTGGCATCCTATTGCAACATCAAATTGCAGCGGGAAGATTTAGATGGGAAAACTCTGGTGAATGTGATCAACAATCCAAATGCTCCAACTGCTCACGAAGAAGGTTATTGCTGGGCCTTTAAAAAAATGTGGGTGGCCAGA
>CANHSD010000185.1 GCA_947463105.1 Chitinophagaceae bacterium | reverse complement strand
TTGTTTGTCTCTCAAAGTGATGCAGAGCCTGGATTTGAAGATCCCACCCTGCTGATCAGGGGTACCTCTTCTTTCAACGATGGAGGTGGAATCAATACCCTTGTAGATGGATATGAAAGGAATTTTGCTGAGTTGGAGCCTGCTGAGATTGCCACACTCAATGTTTTGAAAGATCCAATTTCCAATGCATTGTATGGAAACAGGGGAGGGAGAAAAAGCATCTATGTGACAACCAAAAGAGGGGTTGCCAACCAGAATAATATTTCGGTATTGGTGCAGAATGGTTTCCAATCGCCCATCTTCATGCCCAAGTCTTTAAAGGCCTATGATTATGCCATGTTGCACATGGAAGCATCTGCCAATGACGGTGTTCCGCAATTGTATACCCAGGCTTATCTTGATGGGTACAAAAGTGGAAGCGACCCTTACAAATATCCTGATGTGGATTGGTATGGAGCGGTTTTGAACAAGACTGCCATGCAACAGCGCATCAACCTTACCGCTTCAGGTGGTAGCAATACTGCGAGGTATTTTATCATGCTCGGAACAACCAACCAGGAAGGGCTTTTTAAGTATGGCAATTCCAATCCAAACTACAGGCTTGGCCAGAGCTATCACCGCTATAATTTCAGGTCCAATATTGACGTAGACATTGATAAGAATACATTGGTTCAACTTGATGTGAATGTAAGGCTTGAGCGCCGTGTGCAACCCCATACAGACTTCAGTACTACAACCCTTTGGAGAAATATCTCAGCCTACCCTCCAGGGCTGTTTCCGATCAACAATCCTGATGGCAGCTATGGCGGCACGAATGCTTTCCAGCGCAATCCGGTAGGGTATTTGAAAAGTACTGGTTATCAGCACCAGGACCATCGCTTCGCTGAGAGCAATGCCAGGGTGTTCAAGAAGCTTGATTTTATTGCCAAGGGGCTTAGGACAAATGTAGGATTTGCATTCAATACTTTCGTCAGGCCTGCATTGGCACAAAAGGCAGATTATGCTGTTTTTACTTACAACGGACCAAGCCTTCCATTGACCAAGTACGGTAACGACATGGTTTTGCAACCTGCGGTTACAAGCTCTACACTGAGGCACAGTTATATTTTTGAAGGGGGCATTGATTATGACAAGACCATTGCAAAAAATCACGTGCTCAATGTCAGAACAAAGGCCTATATGGTAAGACAGAAAGAACCAGGAACCGATCTACCTTTTTCAAGGAGAAATCTTTCTGCGGTAGTTTCTTATAATTACAAGGAGAAATACATTTTGGATGTTGCGACCTCTTATAGCGGAAGTGACAACTTCGCGGAAGGTAAAAAGAATGGTATGTTCCCTTCTGCAGGTGCCTCCTGGATTCTCTCCAAGGAAAAATTACTTACCCGTGCCAAATGGATTGATCTCCTGAAAATTCGTGGATCATATGGTGAAATGGGCAGTGATCATTTCGCCGGTCTCAGGTTCCCGTATGAAAATGGAAGGGTTGTATCTGGTGGCACCCCAGCCTTTGGTGTAACCCCAACAACGGTTTCTGGACTGTCGGAAGGAACACTGGGTAACCCAGACGCTTCTTGGATGATCTACAAGCAAACCAATATTGGTATTGATTTCTCTTTCTTCAAGGAAGTTATTTCCGGTTCGGTAGAGGTTTTCAACGAGGATGTAACTGGCATACCAGTCAGGCGTGCGGATATCAGCAGCATCATTGGTATTGCCGTGCCCTTCACCAATGTGGGCATCAGCAATAACAGGGGTGCGGATGTGGTGCTGAAATTGCAAAAACCATACAGCAAAAACTGGAGTGCGTATATCAAAACGATGGCAACCTTTACCAAGAACAAAATTGTTTATCAAGCTGAGGCCATCAAAGACAACCCATGGGAAGTCAGGACTGGATTGCCCATTGGCCAACCCTTTGGATTGGTTGCTGCAGGATTCTTCAAGGATGCCGCTGACATTGCCGCCAGTGCAAAATCATCTTATGAGGCAAACTTAAGGCCTGGCGATGTGAAATATGTTGACCAGAACAAGGATGACCTGATTGATTTCCGTGATGATGTTCCAATTGGAAAGCCATTCAACCCAGAAGTATTTTATTCTGCAGAGCTTGGTTTCAAGTATAAAAATTTTGAAATCAATGCACTGTTCACCGGTTCAGAGAGCAGGAGTATTTTCCTTCACAGCTACGAAGTGTTCAGGTCATTTTTGCCGTCTTCTGCAAGACCAACAGACTATATTCTCAACAACCGTTGGACACCCGCTACAGCATCCACTGCAACCATGCCACGCCTGACCACAGTTGCCAACACCCACAATTATCGGAATTCCACTTTATGGTTGACAAATGGAAACTTTGTCCGCTTGAAGAGCCTGGAAATTGCCTACAACCTCAGCAACAACGCCCTCAAAAAGCTTGGCATGAAAACGGGTACCATTTTTGTAAATGGCAGCAACCTTGCAACATGGAGTGTTGTTCCAGAGGTAGATCCTGAAGGTCCTTCAGCAGGTATCCAGAACGACTATCCCATGTTGAAAGTGGTGAATGTTGGATTCAAGCTGAATCTCTAATCATATAGCAATCAAGACATCAAAAGAAATAGTTAAAAGTATATTCGATGCAAAAAATAAATTTCAAACAAGTCCTTCTCCTGACAGCTTCCGCTGCATTAATGTTGTTGTCATCCTGCGAAAAACCTTTTCTTGAAAAGCCCCTTGATGATTATGTTCCGTTAGGGGAATCATTTGAAGACATCAGGAATGCCAGGAACTGGATCAACAATATTTACAGTGACCGTGTCAATGAATATACCTTGTTGGGTAATGCAGGATTTTCTGCAGGTAGTGACGAGGCCATCCATGGCAGTACAACCAATACTAGTCGTGTGTTCTACAATGGTTCTTGGAATTCCCTTAATACACCCTACGATATCTGGGTCAAGAGCTTCACTACAGTAAGGAAGATCAATGTGTTTTTTGAGAACATCAAAAATGTGGTAGTCATTCAGAATGAAGACACCATCAAACTTTCAGACGATGGATATGCCAATGCATATTATCTGTTGGAGCGCTTGAAGGGAGAGGCTTTTTTCCTCAGGGCATACAACTACATCGAAATGTTCAAGTATTATGGTGCAGTTCCTATTGTCACCCGGTCTTATGGTGCAACAGAAGATTTCAATCTTCCCAGGAATACTGTTGATGAAGTGGTTGCTTTTATAAAAAAGGACCTGGATTCTGCCATGAAATATCTACCAGAAAACTACGCCAGTTTCTACGGGCAGAGTTATGCGAACTGGCAGGGCCGTGCAGTAAAGTCGACTTGTTTGGCTTACAAAGCAAAGGCACAATTGCTTTATGCCAGCCCTCTTCACAATCCAACCAATGATTTGAGCAGGTGGAGGGATGCGGCTGAACTGTATGGCAGCTTCATCTCAACATATGCATCGATGTATGGATTGGAAACCCAGGTCCAAAGGGCCTTCATGGATCCCAATAGCAAAGAATCTGTCTTCAATATAAGGGTCGCTACTGGATTGAATACAATTGATAGAAACCAACGTCCGGCTGGTTTCAAATTTTTCACTGGTCCTGCCGCAAATCCCACCCAGGAGTTGGTAGATGCTTTCCAGATGAGGAATGGCAAGAACATTACGGATGCCACCTCCACCTATAATGCTGCCAGGCCATATGAAAACAGGGATCCAAGGTTTTACCAGTTCATCAACTTCAATGGTTCCACTTTGTTGGACAATCCTTCTGCAAGTACTTGGTCGGTTAGACAAGTGGAAACATTTGATGGCGGAAAGGATGCACAGCCAGTAGTCAATGCCACAAGGACCGGTTATTATGTGAGAAAATTCATGGATACCACCTTGAACCTGGTTGCCAGTCAGACATCATTCAGGCCCTATGTGTTGATGCGTTACCCTGAGGTTCTGCTGAGCTATGCAGAAGCCGTCAATGAAGCCTACGGACCTTATGCATCGTCTACTGCTTCTTCATTGAAGGCTGCTGCAGCCGTTGAACAAATCAGGCAAAGGGCTGGATTGCTTCCATTTGCCTTGAGCACAACATTGACACAAGCTCAGATGCGTGATGCCATTGTTCAGGAAAGAAGGATTGAATTGGCTTTTGAAAACCAGCGTTTCTGGGATGCCCGCCGTTGGAAAAAGGCCGAGCAATGGTTCAATGTTCCTGCAAGGGGTGTGCAGATCACCAAGACAGGAAATAATTTTACTTATAAATATGTGGATGTTGAAACAAAAACATTCACTGCAAAAATGAACCTGTTTCCTATTCCTGATGCAGAAATCAGGTACAATGCCAAAATAAAGCAGAACCCTGGCTGGTAGATTAATTTATTTTTTTGCTTTGACTATTTTTCTTTTTCCGAAAGGTAGTTTTGCGATGATGGTTTCTCCCTTGCCCTTATCATTGGTGATGCTTTGGATGGTCCAGAGATCATTCAGGTTGTCGCCATCGATGACGCTACCGCTATAGTCTCCCCAGGATACACCATCTGTAGCACCTTTTCCTTCGCCCAATGAAATAATCTCGCGGATTGAGCCGGGTTTGTCTTTGCCCATTCGATAGGCAACCCTGGGGCTGATGAAGGAATTGGCATTGGCTTCTTGAAACCCAATTAACACATCATTTTTTTTGTTGACAGCAATCGTGGTCTGAATATAATTGGAGTTGTCATTGTTGATCAGTCCTGTTTGTACAATTGATCCGTCATTGGCGTTGATCTGGTGCCATTGTACGGCAGCATGCCCATCTTTTTTCACTGCCTGTGAAAACCAAAGGTGGCCGTTTTGAAGAACAATGTTTTTGGGATTCCTGTCTCCGCTGGATACTTTTTGTGTTGTTCCTTTTTGAGGCGATTGGGGTGGGTAGTCAATGTATTGAAGGTTATGCGGTTGTTGTGATACAACCACTGCATAGGGGATTCCCTTTTCATCCTCTACAATTTTTCTGATGACAAAATCCTTCTTTGCTATTTCAAAAAAATACAGGGCTTCTGTATCATCCTGTCCAAAAACAGGATGTCCAAGGCTTCCTTCAAAATGATAAATGGTTGCGGGCTTTCCTGCTTTTGCTTCAGCGGTTTTCAATACAAAGGTCCTTTCCTTCCCACCTGGAAATGAATATCCAATCCATTTTTTGCTGTAGCCTATCCCGCCGCCATCTACACCATTTTGTGCAGGAACGGGGTAGGTATTCCAGGCACTGAGCGGATCACTGGTTTCAGAAACAGAAATATTGACAGGCTTGACTTTTGGCTTGTCATAATACCACCAAAGATCAAAGACAAATACATTGTTGTGGACATCATAGAACATCTTTGGATCGATTCCGTTGTTGAAACATTTCTGAGAAACGCCCTGAATGAATTCTCCTTTCTTGTTGTAGATGATCAGCCCACTATTGGTTCCATGCATTACATAATTTCCACCCACAGCAACCTGTGGGTCAACCTGCCTGTTTCCGTCCATGGATCCGTTGAAAACAAGCAGACCATTGACGATGGCTGGATTTCCGCCCTGCATTCTCTCCGGACAGGCGGCACTGTCATTGAAACTTGCCTTTCGGATGGGAGAGATGACTTCTGTTCTCGATGGATATTGTTCATT
>CANHSD010000184.1 GCA_947463105.1 Chitinophagaceae bacterium | reverse complement strand
TCGACCAGCTGGCAAAATTCAATTCAGAAGCATTCGACAATTTTGGGGACCCTGAAATCAATACCCGCATCAAACAATACGAAATGTCTTACCGCATGCAGAGTGCGGTGCCTGAACTGACTGACCTGAGCAAGGAGTCTGACAATACCATCAAAATGTATGGCCCGGACTGCCTTGTTCCGGGAACCTATGCAGCCAACTGTTTGCTGGCCAGAAAACTTTCTGAATCTGGTGTTCGTTTTGTTCAACTTTACCACCAGGGATGGGATACACATGGCAACCTGGTCAATGACATGAGGATGCAGGCAGAAGACGTGGACAGGGCCTCTGCTGGCCTGATCAAGGACTTGAAGCAAAGAGGACTGCTCGATGAAACACTGGTGATTTGGGGTGGTGAATTTGGGCGAACCAATTATTGCCAGGGCAAGATTGATGGGGCCAATTATGGACGCGACCATCATCCCAAATGCTTTAGCATCTGGATGGCAGGCGGTGGAATCAAACCGGGTATGGTATATGGTGAAACAGATGAATTCGGCTACAATACCATCAAGGATCCGGTAAGCGTGCATGATTTCCATGCAACCGTACTCCACCTGATGGGCATCAACCATGAGCAGCTCACCTATCGCCATCTGGGAAGACGTTATAGGCTCACAGACGTTGCCGGACAAGTAGTGAACGGAATTATTGCCTAATATTTTTCCAAAGAAAAAATATGTATGTCTAGACATCTTAACGTACTCTCCAACCTGCTGATCGTTTTGCAGGTTTTCATGCTCTTGTTCTGTTTTTTAGATTTAAGTGTACTTCCACAGATTGTATTGTTTGCAGGAAGATTTCATCCTGTTGTACTGCATTTACCCATTACGCTGATTATCTTGTTGGTCCCCTTCTCTGTATACCTCCAGAGAAGGACAGATACTGATGATCTTGCTGGCATATTTGATTTGATGCTTTACTACATCGCATTGATTTCAACGCTCACTGCACTTGCGGGCTTTTTACTGGCAGCAGATGGAGGATACGACCAGGAGTCACTCCTTTTTCACAAATGGCTTGGTGTAGGAGTAGCGTTTTCAACACATGCCCTGGTATACATCAGAAAAGCTTTTTCACAAAACGCAATGATATGGAACATTGCCATGTCTGCAACCTTAATTGCTATGGTAGCGGGAAGTCATTTCGGTGGAAACCTGACACATGGAGAAGGATTTTTTGCATTCAATAAAGAAAACAAACCAACCATCACCATCCCTGCGTTTACCGAAAAAACAACCGTTTACCAGGGCGCTGTTCAACCTATTTTGGAAGCAAAATGCATGACCTGCCACAACGATAAAAAAATGAAGGGCGGACTGAACCTGAGTAGTTTTCAGGTGGCAGCCAAGGGCGGAAAAAGCGGAGCAGCCTGGGTTTCAGGAGATCCTGATAAAAGCTTGATGATTGAAAGGATGTTGCTTGACATGGACGATAAGAAACACATGCCTCCCAAAGGAAAAGCCCAACTCAGTGCTGTGGAAATTCTTTTGTTCAAGGAATGGATCAAGGCAGGTGCCAATCCAACCAAGACCTATCATTCATTGGCAGATACTGATACCCTTAAAACTATTGTCAGCAGCATCATCAATGCTGCACCTGCAGTAAAAGCAACAAAAACATATTCTTTTTCTGCCGCCTCCGCCTCTACCATTGAGCAGCTCAACTCTCCCTTCAGGAGAATTCTTCCACTGGCCTCCAATTCACCTGCCCTGAGTGTCAAATTTTACCTTAAAGAAAAATATGACCTGAACATGTTGAAGGAATGCAAATCCATTTCAGAGCAGGTTGTGGAAGTGAACCTCTCCAACATGCCTGCTGATGACAAGGCCATTGAAGTGCTTTCTTCCTTTGAAAACATAGAGCGCATCAACCTCAATGGAACTGCCATTTCTGGCAAGAACCTGGGTGTGCTAAAATCCAACAAACACCTTGAACAAGTTTCACTGGCCAGCACACCAGTCGGCTATGCCATGCTGGATGCGCTTGGCGCGATACCTTCCCTAAAAAAGGTTTTCCTCTGGAACACTTCACTCACGGCTACTGAGATGGATGCCATCAGGAAAAAGTTTCCAAAAATCAACTGGGATCTTGGTTATATCCCAGACAAGAATGAATTGCTCAAATTAACCGTTCCAAGGTTGCTGGATGCTGACAAAAGGATTTATGCGCCTGGTGAACTCATTGCCTTCAAGCCCCAGATGAATGGAGTTCAGATCCGGTATACCATTGACGGCTCCAACCCAGATTCATTGACCAGCCTGTTGTATACCAAGCCATTCCCCGTGATTGGCATGATGAAACTAAGGGCCATTTCTGTCAGCCCTGGATGGAAAACAAGCGATACAACAGACAATACTTTTTTCCTCAAAGGTTTTAAGCCTGATTCCATCAGGATGATCAATGAGGCAGACAAACAATACAAAGGCCAGGGCGCAATTACCCTTACAGACCTTGTGAAGGGGACTCCAGGCAACCTCAATGTCAACTGGTTGGGATATCGCGAAAATTCATTCAAGATTAGTGCGTATTTTTCGAAGGGTGAAAACATCCAGCAAATCCTGTTGAGCACGGTAGAACACATCGATGGATATATCATGCCGGCAAAAAAAATCATCATCAAAGGCGGAGACTCCCCACAATCCATGAAACTGCTGAAGACGATTGTTCCGGAACAGCCCAAGGAGAAAAGAAGGAGACGCCTCATACCATTTGTGATTCCATTGGAGAAAAAACAATACAAATATTTTGAAATTGAGGCATTCCCGGTAAACGTATTGCCCAAATGGCACCCTGGAAAAGGCGATAAAGGATGGGTCTTTGTTGACGAGGTGTTTTTTTATTAATGACCAAACGTCTATCCATATTTTCTAATTTAATCCTTGTATTGCAGGTATTTCTGGTGTTGCTCTGCTTTGCAGAACTGAATTCATTGCCTTCACCCGTTTTATTTGCAGGCAGACTTCATCCAGTGATTTTGCATCTGCCCATCACCTTGATTCTTTTGCTCCTCCCGCTTTCTTTTTATGCGGACAATAGAAAAGAAAAAAAAAACATTGCAGCATTTTTTCAACTGATGCTTCACTGTGTAGCATTGATTTCCACATTAACGGCCATAACAGGCTTCTTGCTTGCAGCAGGCGGCGCATATGAAGCTGATTCACTTGTCATTCACAAATGGCTTGGGGTTTCCACCGCATTGCTCAGCCATGCCCTCATCTACCTATACAATATACTGCACAGAAAACCAATAGCATGGAATTCCTTCCTGGCATTAACCATTTTGATTGCAGTTGCTGGAGGGCACTATGGAGGAACGCTTACCCATGGTGAAAGTTTTTTTAGTTTCAGCAACAACAGAAAAGCTGTTTTGGCGAATAAACCTGAAACTGAAAAAATATATCCTTTTACCGCAGCTTCAACATCTTCTATTGAAAAATTGAACAATCCTTTCAGGAGGGTTTTGAAGGTTTCCGCAACCAGTCCAGCCCTGGTGGTAAAGTTTTCCATCAAGGAAAATTTCGATATTAAACTATTGAAAGAGTGTAATGAAATTGCTGAACAAATTGTAGAGTTGAACTTGTCGGGCATGCCAGTTGATGATCAGGTTTTTCCAATACTTGCGGGTTTTGTAAACCTTGAAAAACTAAACCTCAATGCAACATCAATTTCAGGTGTTGGTATCAACACATTAACTGGATTAAAAAAGCTGGAACAACTTTCATTGGTAAACACCGCTGTTGGTCTGCAAGCGATTTTGCCCCTGATCAATATGGGATCACTCAAACATGTTTTCATTTGGAATACACGGATTGGAGAACAAGATCTTGTGATGCTGAAGAGCAAGTCACCTAAGATCAAATGGGAGATAGGCTATCAGGCCAACAAAAATGAAATCCTGCAATTATCTCCACCTTATCTGGAAGACAATGACAAACTCATCTTTGAAAATGGTTTAAATGTTGTGCTGAAAAATCCATTTCCCAATGCAAAAATCAGGTATACAACTGATGGATCGATGCCAGATTCATTAAATGGAAATATTTATAAAGGGGGGATTTATACAACAACAATGCTGCGGGTAAAAGCATTGACATCTTTGGAAGGATGGAACACCAGTGATGTTACAGACTTCACTGTCTACCCAAAAGGAATAGCATGCGATTCAGTGACCCTTTTGAGTAAGCCCAACCGGGGAAGATCATTTGGTGGGAAAATTCTCATTGATGGCAGGAAGGGATACAGTCAGACTGCGGATCAACTCTATAACAGCTGGCTTGGTTTCAAAAAAGAAGACTTTAAAGCAGGCTTCCATTTTGGCAGCAACCCCAATATCCAACAAATTGTGGTAAGTGCCGCCGACATGACCAATTCCTCTGGAGCATCTGTGTTTCCTGCAACCAAGATCACGGTCAAGGGCGGAAAAAATCCCAAAACATTGAAAACCATTGGAAGCATCGTACCAGAAATGCCGACATCCCCCAGGCCGAATGCATCCATTCCCTACGTAATACCCATCAAACCTGGCAAATATCCATACATTGAAATAGAAATGTTGACGCTCAAGTCACTTCCAGAATGGCACCAGGAAAAGGGTCAAAAGGGTTTTGTGTTTTTGGATGAAGTGTTTTTTTATTAAAGGGTTGTAGCCACTGAATCAGCCGATCTGTATAGTCAACTTCCTGCCATAGAAGTCCAATTTTGGAAAAACTTCGTAAATTCACAGTCCTTTACACCCTGTAAAAGGTTAATCCCTTACACACAAAGTTCAATCCCCAACCCATAACCCTCACCCCACTTTGATATCACCGCAAACCATACAAGAAATTCAAAACAGGATCGATATCCATGATATCGTAGGCGCTTTTGTTAAGCTGAAAAGACGGGGAACCAACTATATTGGCAACTGCCCTTTCCACAACGAAAAAACACCCTCCTTCACAGTTTCACCTTCTAAAGAAATCTACAAATGCTTTGGATGTGGAAAGAGTGGCAATGCCATCGGCTTTGTCATGGAACATGAAAAATACTCCTATGTTGAGGCCCTCCGCTGGCTGGCTGCACGGTACAATGTTGAAGTAGAAGAAACAGAAACCAGCCCTGAGTACAGGGAGCAGCAACAATTGGCAGACAGCCTTCACATCTTAAACCAGTTTGCTGCCAAATATTTTGCCAGCCAGCTCAAGGAGTCAGACGAGGGCAGAAACAATGCCCTGAGCTACCTCACGGAACGCGGGTTCAATGATGAAACCATCGAAAAATTCCAACTGGGATATTGCCTTAACCAACGTGATGCTTTTGCTAGGGAAGCCGTCAAAAGCCAATACAGCCAGGAGCTGCTGAAAAAAAGTGGCTTGTGCATAGAGCGTGATGGTCAACTCGTTGACAATTACAGGGGCCGCATCATCTTCCCCATCCACAACCAAAGCGGCAAGATCATAGGATTTGGAGCAAGGGTTATTGGTAGTAGCGACCGTGGCCCCAAATACATCAATACACCTGAGAACGAACTGTACATCAAAAGCAGGATCTTGTACGGATCCTATTTTGCAAGACATCCCATTGACAAGGCAGATGAATGTTTCCTGGTGGAGGGATATACGGATGTGACAGCCATGCACCAGGCAGGA
>CANHSD010000183.1 GCA_947463105.1 Chitinophagaceae bacterium | reverse complement strand
TGCCCAACATAATCAACTGGGTAATCCCATCGCTGATAGAAGTTTTTTTCAAATGGCAGAATGACCATCATCTTGTCTACCACTTTCCTCAATGTCTTCACCCTGTTTTCTTTCCATGCCCATACCTGGGGGGAAATATAATAAGCTGTTTTGAATCCTTTTTCTTTTGCAAAGGTTGCCATCGGAATATTGAAGCCGGGATAATCAACAAAAATGACGAGATCTGGGTGATATTGCAGGATATCGCTTTTGCAAAAACGCATGTTGCCCAAAATCGTAGGCAGGTTGCTGATTACTTCTGCAAAACCCATGAATGCCAGGTCTCTGTAGTGTTTGACAATTGTTGCCCCTTCTTTCTGCATCAGGTCTCCGCCCCAGGCCCGAAAACTAGCCTGGCTGTCATTCTGCTTGATGGCCCTGATCAACCTGCTTGCATGCAGGTCTCCTGAGGCCTCACCCGCTATAATGTAATATTTCATGGGGTTGAGGTATTATGCGATCAGCTGAAAAACTTGAAAAGCAATGCAGACACTGCGTAGATCAGGGTTACGGTAAAGATTCCTTTTGCTGTTTTATCCCTTTGGCCATTGATGTGAAAAGTAAAGAGAACGATGTTCAACAGCAGACAGGGAATCGTGAGGGCAGTGACCAGTTGTTTGTTGCCTTGCAATGCATGCAGGAAATCACTGAAAGGGTAAAGGCTGAATTTCCAAAGATAATAACCATAAAAACTTAGTACCGGAATGATCAGCCCAAGAAAAACGCCATAGACAAAATTGTCTTTTTTCAGGATTTCCATGTGTAGTCTTTTTCAATTTTGTTTCTGAGCAAATGATTGGTCAAATCATACTGAACGGGAACCACACTTACATAGTTGTTCTCCAGTGCCCACACATCAGTGTCCTTGCTTTTTTCAAGGTTCTGGAAAATGCCCGTAAGCCAGTAATATTTTTTGCCGGAAGGGTCTTTCCTTTCTTCAAAATCTTCTTCATATTTCGCATATGCCTGCCTGCACACTTTAACCCCTTTGATCAGTTCAACATCACCCTTGGGGAAGTTGACGTTCAGGCAAAGGTGCTTGTCTGCTTTTTTTGAAAGTACCTTTTCCACAATCAGCCTTGCATATTTTTTAGCGCCGGTAAAATCCGCTTCCAGGCTATAATCCATCAGTGAGAATCCGATGGAGGGAATATTTTCAATCGATGCTTCGATGGCGGCACTCATGGTTCCGGAATAAATCACATTGATGGAATGGTTGGCACCATGGTTGATGCCACTGAGGCAGATGTCTGGTTTCTGGTGAAGGATCTTGTCTACGGCCAGTTTCACACAATCAACAGGTGTGCCACTGCAAGACCATGATTCAACGCCATCCATCAAATGAACCTTGTGTAACCTGAGGGGGAAGCCAATGGTGATGGCATGCCCCATCCCTGATTGTGGCTTGTCTGGTGCCACTACAACAACCCTCCCAAGATCTTTGACCGCCTCAATCAAGTGCCTGATACCAGGTGCTGTCAGGCTATCATCGTTGGTAATCAGGATTACCGGTAGTTTTTTTGTCTTTTTTGCGCTGCTTTTCTTTTTCATCGGCATAATAATGCATAAAAATAGCACTTATTTCAGTTATGCTCAGGATGAGGTACCATAGATGATGAATAAAAATTTAGCAAAAAATACTTTGAAAACTAAAATATTTAGTATATTGCCCCAAATTCATTAGTATGTCACAGTCGTATGCAGGCCAAAATCTCAAGTATCTGCGCAAGTTGAAGGGGCTTACCCAGGAAGAATTTGCTAATAAACTTCAAATCAAACGATCCCTTCTTGGTGCTTATGAAGAGGAGAGGGCGGAGCCCCGGATTGATGTTTTGGAAATGATCAGCGACCAATTCGGCATCACCCTTGATGAGCTCTTGCGCAGAGACCTCAGTGAGTCCAACGTGAGTTATCTTTCCCGGAGAAGGCAACAGAAACTTGGGGCAGAAAGCAACCAGATTCATTTTGTTCCCATGAAGGCTGCTGCGGGGTACCTGGCAGGCTATGCCGACGAAGAGTTCATTGATGAACTGAATACATTCACCTTGCCCATGTTGGGAAGTGGTCATTACCGTGCATTCGAAATCATTGGCGACAGCATGTTGCCAACGCCTACAGGCTCCATCATTGTTGGCCAGAAGGTAGAATCCCTTGATGACGTGAAGCAGGATGCCGCTTGCATCGTGGTCAGCAGGAGCGAAGGCATTGTGTACAAACGGCTGTCACGCAATCCCAAGGCCAAAAGCAAAGTAACCCTGATCAGCGATAACCCGGCCTATCAGCCTTACAGTGTCAACGCAGAAGACATCCTGGAAATGTGGCAGGCACAAATGGTGATTACAAAAGTGGCACAGCAACTACGCTGGGATGTGGGTCAACTGGCCAATCTTGTTACCAATTTGCAGGAGCAGGTCAGTACCATGAAAAAACGCATGAACTGATCGCTCCAGTGCTATTCTGATGTGTTTTTTGCATAATTTATGCACATTCCGTTGATAACCTGCGCCAAGAGGGGAATACCCATTCAATTATCTTTGACAGCCAAGGTAATGGTCAATTGGGTAGGTTTTACATTTAAACAAGTGAAGCAGCATGTCTAAGCAGAAGGAAACCGAAATATTTGAATACAACGAAGACTCCATCAGAAGTCTTGATTGGAAAGAGCACATTCGCCTACGTCCAGGCATGTACATAGGCAAGCTGGGAGATGGGAGCAGCCAGGACGACGGCATTTATGTGCTGCTCAAAGAGGTGATGGACAATTGTATTGATGAACACATGATGGGATATGGCAAGCACATAGAGCTTGTTCTGAACAGCAGGGAAGTGACCATCAGGGATTATGGTCGTGGAATACCTTTAGGAAAGTTGGTTGATGTGGTCAGCAAGATCAATACCGGTGCCAAATATGACAGCAAAGTATTTCAGAAAAGTGTGGGGTTGAACGGTGTAGGTACCAAGGCGGTCAATGCCCTGAGTGAATATTTTAAGGTTACAGCCTTCAGGGATGGAAAGGAAAAAACTGCAGAATTTAAGCGTGGAGAACTGGTCAAGGAACACAAGGAAGTTAAATCATCTGAGTCCAATGGAACCCAGGTCATGTTCATCCCCGATGAGAGCATTTTCCGAAACTACCATTACATTTCAGATTATATAGACAAGCAGCTTTGGAACTATTGTTACCTCAATGCTGGCTTGGTCATCAATTACAATGGCAGGAAATTCCTGAGCAAGAACGGCTTGCTGGATCTCCTGCACCGCAATGCCAATGAGGATGAACTCCGTTATCCGGTGATACACCTCAAGGGAGAGGACATCGAAGTGGCCCTTTCCCACAACAATGAATACGGAGAAGACATCTACAGTTTTGTCAATGGCCAGTACACCACACAAGGGGGTACCCATGTAGTTGCTTTCAGGGAGGCCTTCGTAAAGACCATCCGTGATTTTTTCAAAAAAGATTATGATACTTCCGATATCAGGCAAAGTATCGTTGCTGCCGTAGCGGTAAGGGTTCAAGAGCCTGTATTTGAATCACAGACCAAAACCAAACTCGGATCGCAGTATATATCCGAAGGTGGTTCCTCCATGAAGAATTTCATGCTGGATTTCTTCTCCCGTGAGCTGGACAATTACCTGCACAAAAATCCTGCTGTGGCCGAGGCCATGAAAAAAAGGATTGAGCAGAGTGAACGAGAAAGAAAAGAACTGGCGGGAATCAAAAAGCTGGCGAATGAACGCGCCAAAAAAGCCAACCTGCACAACAAAAAACTGAGGGATTGCCGCATGCACCTCAATGCAGAGCCGCCAGCAAAAGGCAAGGAGGAATACATCGCCAAGCAGTTGCTCAGCACCATTTTTATCACCGAGGGGGACTCCGCAAGTGGATCGATCACGAAGTCAAGGGATGTAGAAACCCAGGCGGTATTCAGTCTTCGGGGTAAGCCACTCAATAGTTTTGGGCTTACCAAAAAAGTGGTCTATGAGAATGAGGAGTTCAACTTGTTGCAGCATGCACTCAACATCGAAGATGGCATGGATGATCTGCGTTACAACAACATCATCATTGCTACCGATGCAGACGTTGACGGCATGCACATCCGTTTGTTGCTAATGACATTTTTCCTGCAGTTCTTTCCCGACCTGGTCAGGGATGGCCATGTCTATATCCTGGAAACTCCCTTGTTCAGGGTCAGGAATAAGCAGGAAACCATCTACTGCTATTCTGAAACGGAGAAGCAGGCCGCAATGAAAAAAATTGGTGCCAAGGCAGAGATCACACGCTTCAAAGGGCTTGGCGAAATTTCTCCAGAAGAATTCAAGCGGTTTATTGGCGCAGACATGAGAAAGTCACCGGTAATTCTGGAGAGTCAAATCCACATCCAGCAATTGCTGGAGTACTATATGGGTAAGAATACCCAGGAAAGACAGGATTTTATTGTTTCAAATCTTCGTATCGAACTGGATACAGTGGAGGATTCAATCTGATTGATTATGATACATGTAGTTTTCAACGAACCCGATGTAGATGTTTTAAAAAAGGCCATTGAGCTCGATGCTTCATTGAGCGGTGAAGTGATGCTGATCCGGGATGATTATGCCGTTGGTCCGCTTCTCAATATACACACACCGGAGGGAGCTGCAGAAAGAAAAGAATGGTGGAGAACGATTTTTGCAGGAGGCGATCATGAAGGGATTGTAGATGAGGGAAAAGTCAATGACGAACAGGTGCTGCTCAATATCAAGGAGGCCTTGGGGAATGATGATGCCGAGCAGGTCTGGATCTGGGCAGCGCAAAACAAGCACGATGTTTGTGGATACTATTGGCTGGTAGGACAGTTGTCTGCATTCCAGGGAAGGATAGAGATCCTCTACCTCAACAATCTTCCTTTTATCAATGAAAAAGGGAACATCTTTTATCCGGATTGGTTGAGCCAGATCCAGCCAAGGGAATTCCTGAAAGCCAAGAAGCTTGCCAGGCCGATTACCACCAGTGAGTTTGAAGTGGATGCTGATGAATGGAATAAAATTGCTGCTGAAGGAAAAATGGTTCGTTTGCTCGAAGGGGGTAAAAAACTCATTCAAAAAGATGTTGAATACTACGATGCAGACCTTACAAAGTACATCACTGCCGATGCCCAAAAAGCCAATAGAGTGATCAATGCGTTTCTTTCAAAGAACAAGGAAACAACTGGAGATGCATTCATGCTCTGGAGGCTCAAAGAACTGGCACAGCAGCCTCAATTTGAGGTGCAGGGAGAATTGAAAGGGCTCAAGGATTTTGACATAAAGAAGAGGGCGGCCGTAGAAACTGCTGAATAAAAAGAGAACAATGGCGAAGGCGAAATTTGTAATTGATCACGACAATGAATCAGGCGTTTCAGGACAGTATAAAAGCTGGTTCCTGGATTATGCTTCTTATGTAATTCTGGAGCGCGCAGTACCAGGAGTAGTCGATGGTCTCAAACCAGTGCAGAGAAGGATCCTTCATTCCATGAAAGAAATGGATGACGGCAGGTTGAACAAGGCTGCCAATATCATTGGACAAACCATGCAGTACCATCCCCATGGTGATGCCAGTATTCAGGATGCGCTGGTCAATCTTGGCCAGAAAGACCTGCTTGTAGATACCCAGGG
>CANHSD010000182.1 GCA_947463105.1 Chitinophagaceae bacterium | reverse complement strand
CGAACATGTATCCTGCATTGAAACCAATGCTCAGGTTCTTTGTGCCATAGGCCATCCCTGTGAACGCCTGGTATGTTCCGCCATTGCCAAGGTAGCTGTATTGGGCGCTGTCAATACCGGAAATCCTGGTGTTGCTGACGATATTGTAGTTGATCCGCGTGACGGGGCGAAGTCCGATGTTCATGCCCCAGTTTTTTTTCTTGGAAAGCGGAAGCCCAATCTGCATGTAGGAAGGAATCAGGTAAGCAGAGTTGAACTTTCTTGGAGGGTTCAATGCCCTGAGTGACCTTGAGTTATAGTCCAAACCCACATCATAGGTGGTGATCTTCAGTGAAGCATAGGAGGCAGGGTTGGTGAAGTTGACTGATGAATAATCAGCAAAAGCGGAACTGAGCCCTCCCATACCTCTGTTCAGGATATTCTGTCCGGGTATAAAATCGCCAAGTCCATACCTAGAATAAGGTGAATTCTCCTGTGCCTTTCCTTGGAGGGCCGGTAGGGTCATCATCAAAAGCAGTAAAATGGCTAAAAAACTATTTGTTGTTGGTCTCACTGATCGCATACAATCCTTTGTAAAGTAAGTCGGGGTCTGCAAATATCTTGTTTTTTAACAGCTGCGCAAAATAGGTACAATCACCC
The DNA here is from genome assembly GCA_947463105.1 of Chitinophagaceae bacterium. Lineage (GTDB taxonomy): Bacteria > Bacteroidota > Bacteroidia > Chitinophagales > Chitinophagaceae > Pollutibacter. The sequence continues at coordinate 5,071 of CANHSD010000182.1, read as the reverse complement.
CCGGTTAAAACGACGTTAAAGTTCCTGTATTTTTCTTCAAATTCACGAACTATTCCTTCAATCTCCTTGGCCATGCCTAAAACAACCCCGCTGAGGATGTTTGTTTTGGTGTCATAGCCCACCAGTGGGAAGTTCCATTCCTTCTTAACCACGGGCAACAAGGCGGTATAATCATGCAGGGAATTGAACCGCATTTCCATGCCTGGTGAGATGCTCCCGCCCAGGAATTGGTTGTATTTGTTGATGAAATTATAGGTAATACAACTTCCTAAACCTACCACCAGGTTGTTTTTGCCCGGGAAAAAATGAACAACTGCCGCAGCAAGGGCAAGCCTGTCTGCCCCCATGGTCTCTGGTTTTCCGACTGGAACAGTGAAGTTGAGCTTTGAAAGGTGGTTGAGCAAGTGAAATTGGGTTCTTTCTTCCAGCAGTTGGTTGATGGCTGGTGCATGGTGGATAACAGAAGAAAGGATGGACCTTTCGGGCTGGTATTCGTTCAACAGCGCTTCAATGGTCACCACACCATCATTTTCCAAGGCATGGTTGCTGAGGAGTTGCCCGTTCTCAAACAGTGCCGCCTTCATGCGGGTATTGCCAAGATCCAGACAAAGCGTTCTCATTTGCTCATTGATTTGTGCAAAGGTGGTGTAAAGTTGCCGAAAGCCTCATTTTATTTGTCGCCATAATGCGATAATTTTACACTTTGAACGATGGACAAGGCAATCATACAAATGGCAAGGGAGGGCGACAGGAAAAGCATTGCCAGGTGCATCTCCCTGATTGAAAATGGGGCAGAGGGGTATGATACAATCATTTCACCTGCAGCGGCAGTGCAAGTGGTTCCATTGATTGGCATCACAGGCCCCCCAGGCGCAGGAAAAAGTACCTTGGTCGATGCCCTTGTGGAGGCATTTGTTGCGGAAGAAAAGAAAGTAGCCGTTGTTTGTGTAGACCCATCATCTCCATTTAACAAAGGGGCATTGCTGGGAGACAGGATTCGCATGAACCGCTGGTACAACCATCCGTTGGTTTACATCAGGTCTTTGGCCAGCAGGGGATCATTGGGCGGGCTTCATCCTTCAGCCAAGCAGATTACTGCTTTTTTGCAGGGTTGTGGGTTTGACCTGATCATCCTGGAAACAGTTGGGGTTGGACAATCAGAAATTGATATAGCAAGGCTGGCCGATGTCTGTCTGTTGGTATTGGTGCCTGAAGCGGGCGATGAGATTCAGTTCATGAAGGCCGGATTGATGGAAGTGGCAGACATTTTTGTGGTGAACAAAGCCGACAGGCCCGGAGCTGCATTTTTTGCCACGCAGTTGAAAAACATGCTCCATTCATCCTCCCGAAACCAGCGCCCAGAAGCCACTGTAGTCAATACTGTTGCAACAACTGGAAAAGGTGTTGTTGAGCTGAAGGCATTTATCACATCATTTTTAAACAATAAAATACAAGATAATGGAAGAATTGATCCCTAATGAAGGTTTTCCGGTGGCGGCCAAACCTGAACCCTGTTGCGTGAAAGTGGAAGCAGGCAAGACCTATGCCTGGTGCACCTGTGGCTTGAGTGAAAAACAGCCTTTCTGCGACGGGAAGCACAAGAAAATAGAAGGAAACCCATATGCCAGCCTGAAGGTAACCTTTGAGGAAGAGAAGGAAGTTTGGCTTTGTCAGTGCAAAAAGTCGAAAAACCCTCCATTCTGCGACGGAAGCCATAACCAGCCCTAGTAACTGGAGGCATGAAGATCCAGCTGAAAAACCGCATGCTTTATGGCCTGCTGTATTTGGTTTCATTGATGCCGCTTTGGGCCTTGTATGGGATCAGTGATTTTATATCCTTTGTTGTGTACCGCATCATCGGGTACAGAAAAGCTGTTGTATTATCCAACCTGGCCATTGCCTTTCCGGAAAAGTCTGGCGCGGAAAGAAGCAAGATTGCAAAAGCATTTTACAGCAATTTTACAGACTCCATGCTGGAGTCTATCAAATTGATCAGTGCTGGCGAAAGCCTGATTGACAAGATGTTTGTGTCCGATCCACATGTATTTGAAATGGTTTCAGGAACCGATAAGAACATCCAGATTCATGCCCTGCACAATTTCAATTGGGAGATTGTCAATCAGGGTGTTTCAAGGGAAATGAAGCTTCCTTTCCTTGGGGTATATCAACCCATCATCAATCCTTTTTTTGAACAATTGTTTAAAAAAATCCGGTCGAGGTTTGGTACGGTCTTGATTCCTGCCAATGATTTCAAGCATAATTTTCTGCCCCACCAGGACAAGCATTATGTCATCGCATTGGTGGCGGACCAGAATCCCGGACTTCCGTCAAAAGCCTGGTGGGTCAACTTTTTCGGTAAACCGGCTCCCTTTGTGATGGGTCCCGAAAAGGCTGCCCGCGCGCGAGATACGGTGGTTCTTTTCGGTAATTTTTACAAGCTCAGGCGTGGAGTGTATACGTTTGCTGTAGAGAAAATCACAGATGATCCAGCTTCATTACAGCCTGGCGAGCTAACGCTTCGGTACATCCAATACATTGAAGCCCGAATCCGGGAGCGGCCAGACAATTATCTATGGAGCCATCGCAGGTGGAAACACCCTTATAAAACTGAGTATGCCGGGCTTGCGTTAGAAAAACTGAACCTGTAACTGACTATTTCAAGAGGTCTGTTACCATTTTATTCAAAAGTTCAAGCCTTTCAAGGTTCAACTTATAATACATGAATTTTCCATCCCTTATTTTTTTCACCAGTCCAGCCCTGCGCAGGATCGCGAGGTGCTGACTGGCAACAGATTGTTTCAGGCGCATTTCAACAAATAATTCTGTAACGGTTGTATGCCCTTTGCTATCGATCATCCTGATCATTTCTTGCCGCAAAGGATGGTTGATTGCCCTGAAGGTAAGAGAAGCCTTTTTGATACTAAGTAGATCCAGTGATGGGGCGTGCGTTTTCAAGAGATCTGATTTCGGTGCTGTGTTTGAAGATTGAAGGTAATCACCCTCGTGAAGGAATGAAGCCATAAGAGGTGTTTGTTAGCTTGGTGAGTAGGTAGAACGAATATACGGGTAATACGCATTATTTTTTCTGTGTATTGTAAAATTCCTTTATATAAAAAGGTTCGGCATAGGCGAGGTCGGCAAACTGCTTGTTTTGGTAAGCTATCAATGCCATTTGGCAAAAATGACCGGAATCCTCCATTGAAGCAGGGAATGCCGCATTGGAGTCGGAACAGATCTCCTCCCATTTGGCTGCCCCATTGCCTACAAAACCTATCCGTTTTTCAACCAGTTCTGCTGCAAAACTTTGCTCGTCCAATACAAGTGCGGATGGTTCAAGGACCCTGTTCATTTCCCTGGAATATAATCCTGTAAAGACTTCCATTCGCCTGGCATCAATCATTGGGCAAACCAGATCAATGTTGTCAGACAGGTTGCCAAAGGCAATCCAATCGAGGGTATTGATACAGATGAGTGGAATTTTCAAGGCATAGCATATCCCTTTCGCAGCAGACAAACCGACCCTCAAGCCCGTGTATGATCCGGGGCCATTCATCACCGAAACAGCAGCCAATGTTTTCAATCCAATGCCTGTGCGTTTACAGAGTTCCTGGATGGCCGGCTGCAGGAATCCTGCATGTTCCTGTTGGGTGGTATTGATGGACTCATCCACCAACGCTCCATTGAGGCCAATGCCGACGCATGCTTCATTGAACGCTGTATTGATCTGAAGGATGTATGTTGCTGCAACATTGGCCATGGTTTGCAAAAATAGGTTGCACGAAAGCAATTATCTTCGTTATTCAAAATAAAATCATCATGATCAAACAAATCATCAATACAGACAAAGCACCTGCACCCATTGGTCCATACAACCAATCGGTAAAGGCCAATGGATTGCTTTTCATTTCCGGTCAGATTGCCATGGATCCTGCAACGGGCAATATCGAAGCTACAGACATTGAAGGCGAAACCCATCAGGTCATGAAGAACCTGGCAGCCATTCTTGCAGCAGCAGAATTGGATTTTTCAGCTGTGGTAAAAACAACGATTTTTCTTACCGATATGTCCCTTTTTACTGTTGTCAATAGCATCTATGCTGACTATTTTACCGGGGATTATCCAGCCAGGGAGACCGTCGCCGTGAAAGGATTGCCCAAGGGCGTCAATGTAGAAATCAGCATGATTGCGGCAGGGTAGATGGGCTGGCACAAGCTGCTTAAAAATGAACTATCTTACCCTTTGTTTGTTTCAAAAGATACCTCATCATGAATTCAACCATTCAACACCAATCAGTTCAGCCTTCTCTTGGAGAGGATCGGTTCAACATCACTGAAGTATTTGCAGGACAACTCCATTTTTTCAATAGTGGACAAACCCGGCCGGTAGCTTTCAGGATTGAACAGCTCAAAAAACTCAAGGTAGCCATCTTGTTGCATGAGGCTGAAATTGTGGAAGCGCTTTACAAAGACCTCAGGAAGTCAACATACGAAGCCTTTGGCTCAGAAATTGGCCAATTGTTGAGAGAGATTGATTTTACCATCAAGCACCTGCGTGCATGGGCCAGGCCGCAGTCGGTTTCAACACCGCTGATGCTTTTCCCGTCTACAAGCAAAGTATACCGCGATCCCCTGGGAATTGTGCTGATCATCGGACCTTGGAATTATCCTTGCCTGCTGACAATAGGCCCACTGATCAGCGCCATCGCCGGAGGCAATACGGCAATCATAAAGCCTTCAGAAGAAGCTGCCCATACGGCAATGGTTGTAGAGAAAATCATCAGTTCCATTTTTGCCCAGGACTACGTGCATGTAGTACAGGGCGTAGGAGGAGAAGTGATTCCTGCCATGATGAACCAGGTAAGGTTTGATCATGTATTTTTTACCGGCAGTACCGGCGTTGGGCAAAAGATCATGGAGATGGCTGCCAAAAAACTGGTGCCGGTAACCCTTGAATTGGGAGGTAAGAGTCCTTGTATTGTTGACCGTTCTGCCAACCTTGGTTATGCTGCCAAAAAAATTGTGTGGAGTAAGCTGATGAATGCAGGTCAAACCTGCGTTGCACCAGACTATGT
>CANHSD010000181.1 GCA_947463105.1 Chitinophagaceae bacterium | reverse complement strand
GAAAGCCAATGGAATATCAGTGAAATATGACGATTCAGAGAATACCCGACCAGGATGGAAATTTGCAGAGTATGAACTCAAGGGGGTACCAGTTCGCATTGCGATTGGCCAGAAAGACATTGAAAATGGCGTGGTAGAGGTGGCCAGAAGGGATACCAAGGAAAAACAATCCATCCCTGCTGTAGACCTGATCGACCATATCAAGTTCCTGATGACAGACATCCAGCAAAACCTCTACAACAGGGCATTGTCATACAGGGATTCCCATATCACCCCAGTGAACAGTTGGGAGGAATTCAAACAAGTCCTTAATGAAAAGGGCGGATTTATTGCTGCCCATTGGGATGGAACAGCCGAAACCGAAGAAAAAATCAAGGAAGAATCAAAGGCTACCATCCGATGTATTCCACTGAACAACCAAGCTGAAGAAGGCATCTGCGTATTTTCAGGAAAGCCCAGCAAGCAGAGGGTTTTGTTTGCAATGGCCTATTAAAGAATGATGGTATCCCGAGCAGTGAGACAAGCACCAATAACCCCAGCTTTCTCTCCCAGTTGAGAGATCTTGAGTTTGGTATCGTTGTTCACAAGGCTCAGGGAGAGCTTGTTTAGGGTGCTGCGTGCGGGGAGCCGGATGTAGTCTCCTGTTTCAGAAAGTGCCCCCCCAAGGATAAGTATTTCAGGGTTGAAAATATTGACCAATAAAGCCAATCCCTTTCCTAGTTTTTCGCCTATCTCTGAAATGAGTTCAATGCAGAGCTGGTCCTCATTCACTGCTGCATTGATGATATCATTCATGGTAATATCATCAATGGACATATTTTTTTTCAATGCAGTTGAAGTAAAACCTTTTTTTATCTGCTCCTTGAATTTTCTAACAAGGGCATGTCCAGAGGCTTCTGTTTCCAGGCAACCTTTTTTCCCACAATGACAAATGATTTCATTGTCAAAAAGCGGGATATGCCCAAACTCGCCGCTAAAACCTGATTTCCCATAATAAACCTTTCCGTCCAGCAGGATGCCCATGCCAATGCCATAATCCATATTGATGAACAGGATATTGTTTTCCTTTTTCAATTCGTTAGACTGAAATTCACCATAGGCCATTGCCCTGGAATCATTTTCCAGAAATGTTGGGATGCCTATTTCATTTTGAATGATTTCGGCAAGGGGTTCCTCTTTGAAATGAAAGAAACTGAAACTATGCCCTGTTTTATGGTTGATTCTTCCCGTCAGGTTGATGCCGATGCCCAGTATTTGGGCTTTGCTGCTTGGCCCCTCACCCAAAAAGGACTTGATGAGCTGAATGAGATTTTCCAATGATTCTGGCGTGTTTTCAAGGCGAAATGGAACTTTTTCCTTCTGATAGATCATTTTCTTGGTAAAATCCATCAATCCAAAATTGATATGGAATTTCTTTACATCTACTCCCAGGAAATAGCAGGCATCTGGCACCAGGCCAAACATGCTGGCCCTGCGTCCACCGGTTGAATCAAGTTTTCCTTCATCTTGAATCAAACCATCCTGGATCAGTTCATTGATCAAGGATGTAGTTTTAGGGACGCTGGTTCCCAAATCTTTGCTCAAATCAGTGATGGTGCTGTTGCCAGACTGGTTGATATGGCTGATGATGAACTTTTTCAGGGACCTGTTTTTGAAAACAACCCCAGAGACTGCTTCATCATTGAATATTTCAAGATTTGTTTTTTTCCTTTTCATTGTTTACTGAACATCAAATCTATGATTTATCTGTTTTAAACTGGACATTGCCTGTTGAATGTTTATTTATTTCTAGCCTCATAAACAAGCAATGGTCTTTGTTGGGTGGAGAACCTGTAATTTTTGTTTATATACCATCCGAATTAGATAATAAAAAAATTAACAAAGTTGGGCCAGTTTAGAAATATTTTATAAATTGTTAACTTATTATAAGTTTGTTGCCTTTAATTAATGCCAATGGTACAAGAAATAAGCAGTGATGTCTCTAGCCGGATAATGAACTATTCGGAACTTTATCATGAAGAATTGGTCAAAAATGTGCTTCCGTTTTGGCTTCAGCACAGCAAGGATGAAGTGCATGGAGGCTATTTCACCTGTTTGGATCAGCAAGGCAAGGTATACGATACCGACAAGTTCATGTGGTTGCAAGGCAGAGAGGTATGGTGTTTTTCTACCATGTACAGGCTGGTTGACCAAAATCCAGCCTGGAAGGAAATGGCCTTGCATGGAGCATCATTCATGAAAAAATTTGGCCGTGATGCACAAGGAAACTGGTACTTTTCTCTTACTGCAGATGGTAAGCCCCTGGTTCAACCCTATAATATATTCAGTGATTGCTTTGCTACCATGGCATTTGCTGCATTGAATAAAATTGAGCCTTCACCAGAATACAGGGCAATAGCACTCGATACTTTTGAAAACATTATTGTACGCCAACACAATTGGAAAGGTGTTTACAACAAATCATTTCCAGGTTCCAGGCCATTGAAGAATTTTACACTTCCGATGATCCTGTGTAACCTGAGTTTGGAGCTGGAAGATATCCTGGGAAAGGAAAGGGTTGACTCATTTATACCGACGGTTCTCCATGAAGTGATGGATGTTTTTTATCGCCCAGAGCTTGGTCTGATTGTTGAAAATGTGAATCAAGACGGAAGCCTTTCTGATACATTTGAAGGGCGATTGATGAATCCTGGTCATGCCATTGAAGCCATGTGGTTCATCATGGATTTGGGGAAGCGCATGAACGATCCTGCACTGATTGAAAAGGCAAAGAACATCATGTTGAAAACGATAGAACATGCCTGGGATAAACAATATGGCGGATTGTTCTATTTCATGGATACAGCAAACAAACCATTGCAGCAGTTGGAGTGGGACCAAAAACTCTGGTGGGTACATGTAGAATCCCTGGTAGCATTGGCCAAGGGGTATGCATTAACAAATGATCCCAACTGTTTGAAATGGTTCGATATCATGCATGCATATACCTGGGAGAAATTCCGTGATCCTAACAATGGGGAATGGTTTGGTTATTTGAACCGGCGGGGAGAGGTGCTCAGTAGCGCCAAGGGTGGTAAATGGAAAGGCTGCTTTCATATCCCCAGGGCCTTATACCAGGTTTCAAGAACATTCAGCGATTTCCTTGCCACTACAAATGAAAAATAATTTTATCCTTCCAAACATAAAATAAGCATCAACAGAACCATTTTAAACAAAAAACCAATCATGAAAAAGCTAACGCTTATCCTAACCATGCTCTGTACTTCCTGGTTGTTGGGTTTTTCCCAGCAGTCTAGAATCAGCGGAAAGGTGACCAGCAGCGAGGGAGGAACACCTGCAGAAGGTGTTTCCGTTCTTGTCAAGGGCACCAAAAAGGGTACCAGAACCAATTCCGCAGGTGAATTTACGATCAACGCTTCCACCGGTCAAACCCTTGTGTTGTCCGGCATTGGCTATTCCCCCAAGGAGGTAGTTGTCAATGGTAATCAGCTGGATATAACCCTTACTTCCACTTCTTCCAGCCTAAATGAAGTAGTTGTGGTGGGATATGGTACACAGAAAAAAGCCAATCTTACCGGATCAGTTGTGGCCCTTAAGCAAGAGGACCTCCTGAAGCGTCAGGTAGCCACTGCAAGCAACCTTTTACAAGGTCTTGCTCCAGGTGTTACAGTGACCCAACAATCAGGACGCCCTGGTGCTGATGGCGCCTCCATCCGCATTCGTGGCTTGAGTTCCATTTATGCTGGCCAGAGTCCATTGATCATGGTTGATGGAGTTGTGTCAAGCCTGGATGCCATTGATCCCAATGCCATTGAAAGCATTACCATTCTCAAAGATGCAGCATCAACCGCCATATATGGTACACGCGCAGCCAATGGTGTTGTGTTGGTAAAAACCATTCGTGGAAAGGGTAAAGGCGTCAAGGTGAGCTACAACAGTTTTGTTTCCAAACAGATTGCAACTGCGATGCCGGAAAGGACAACCGCCATTGAGCACATGGAATTGAGCAATGTGGCTGAGCAAAACAGAACTGGAAACCCGGCCTCATTCCTTTTTCAACAACCTTTGATTGACAAATACAAGACCACAAAGGCGAATAACCTTGATGTGATTGACAATGACTGGGTGGACCTCTTGTTCACCAATTCTGCATTGATGCAGAACCATAACGTAACGCTTAATTCGGGCGGAGAAAATACCAATGTATTCACCTCCGTTACCTATCTGGATCAGCAGGGCCTGATCCCCAACAACAGTTTCAAGCGCTATGATATCCGTTTCAATCCTGATTTCAAGCTGAGGAAAAACCTGACCTTGAGCGGGGTTTTCAACTATAACTTTAGCAAGAATACATCTCCTTCAACATCCAGCCCTGAATTTATCATCCGCCAGGCCATTGGATTGCCTGCGATCGGTGCTGCTAAATTTGGTCCGGGTATGTATGGAACTGCAGGACAGACCAACAACAGGAATCCGCTGGCCCAAGCAGAAGCCGCTGGTACATCCGTTTCCGAAAACAATTCTTTCCTGAGTAAAATTGCCCTCAACTACAAGCCCATTGAAAGCCTTGAATTGGAAGCCTATTGGTCTCGAGAACATTGGACACCCCATGGCAAGAGTTTTACCAAGAATGCAGACATTTATGTGCCCAATCTTGTTACCTCAGGGTATGACAAAGTCAGCCAGTGGCCTGGTTCTACAAGCCTTGGTGAGTCCTACTCATCGAATACAAGGAACACGATGCTCGCTCAAGCAACTTTTTCCCAAAACTTTGGCAACCATCATTTCAAATTGTTGGGTGGTGGTCAAACAGAGGAATTCTTATATGAAGGCATCTCGGCATCCAGAACTGGTTTCAATAACCCTGATCAACCCTACTTGAACCTTGGTGCTGCAGACAGGAACAATGCTGGATCTGCCTACCAAACAGCACTGGCTGGTTTCTATGCAAGGATGAACTATAGTTTTGATGATAAATATCTTTTAGAGGTTAACGGTAGATATGATGGTTCCTCCAGGTTTTCACAGGCCTTGAACAAGCAATGGGGCTTTTTCCCATCTGCTTCAGCGGGATGGATATTCTCCAAAGAGAAATTCTTTGATGGTCTTTCTGATGTGATCAGTTTCGGAAAGATCAGGGCATCTTATGGCTTGCTCGGAAATCAGGCATTGCCAGAGATTTATCCTTTTGCCGTCAATTACCAAACGTCAACGTATTCCAATCCTAACAATGGAACAAGCACCTATTTGAACAATGTTACCACGTTGGGATATGCTTTGCTGGATGCACCTAACCCAGGCATCACCTGGGAGAATTCAGCCCAGATGAACGTCGGGATAGACCTTACAGTGAAGAGAAACCTTACCCTGACGTTTGATTATTACAAGCGCTCCATCAGCGAAATTCTTTTGGTAAGGCCCATTCCTTCTTATATTGGCTTGAGCGCTCCTTTTGTAAATGCCGGAGACATGACCAATACTGGCTGGGAAGTGAGTGCCAATTACAAAGCCAATATCAGCAAGAAATTTAAGCTTGATGCGACCTTGATGCTGAGTGATGTTGTAAACGAAGTGACAGCATTGCCTGGTGTGCCTTTCCTGGATGGAGGTTCTGAACGCACAGCAGTTGGTCAGGCCTTATGGTCTTATTTTGGCTATCGGTCCCTTGGATATTTCAAGGATGCCAATGATATCACCAGTTCACCACTGCAGTTTGGTGT
>CANHSD010000180.1 GCA_947463105.1 Chitinophagaceae bacterium | reverse complement strand
GTTTGATTATTACAAGCGCTCCATCAGCGAAATTCTTTTGGTAAGGCCCATTCCTTCTTATATTGGCTTGAGCGCTCCTTTTGTAAATGCCGGAGACATGACCAATACAGGTTGGGAAGTGAGTGCCAATTATAAAGCCAATATCAGCAAGAAGTTTAAGCTTGATGCTACCTTGATGTTGAGTGATGTTGTGAATGAAGTGACAGCATTGCCTGGTGTGCCATTCCTGGATGGAGGTTCTGAGCGTACAGCAGTTGGTCAGGCCTTATGGTCTTATTTTGGCTATCGGTCCCTTGGATATTTCAAGGATGCCAATGATATCACCAGTTCACCACTGCAGTTTGGTGTTCCTTACAGCGCCACCACTGCCAATGGACCCAAGCCTGGAGATGTAAAATATGCTGATCTTAGCGGTCCCGCTGGTAAACCAGATGGAATAATTGATGCATTTGACAGGACCTTTATCGGCAACAGCTTTCCACGCTATGAGTACAGTGTAAACCTTAACCTTAGCTATGCAAATTTCGACCTTAACCTGTTTGGACAAGGAGTAGGGATGAGGAACAATTATCTCAGCGGTACAGGTGCTATTCCATTTAACAGCAGTGATTTTGTTGCTTCACTGCTTTCCATCCACAAGGATTATTGGACACCTACCAATACCAGTGCAACCTTCCCCCGTTTGTTGCCTTCCGGTTCAGGTGGAACAAACTTTGTTGCATCAGACAAATGGATCCGGAGTGCTGCCTATTTCAGGATCAAGAACATCAATCTTGGATACAGGCTGCCTTCATCTGTTCTCAACAGATTGAAAATCACAGGAGCGAAGATTTACGCCAGTGGACAAAACCTGTTGACATTCTCAGATACCTGGAATGGATTTGATCCTGAAATCAACAGCCAGACAGGCCAGTTTTATCCTTTGATGAAAACATTCACTGTAGGCGTGAACCTCAACTTCTAATCCAAGTAAAACATTTAACATGAAAAAGATTTTTACATATAGTTTCCTGTTCTTGCTTGCGGCCCTTGGTGGTTGCGACAAGTTCCTGGACAGGCAGCCACTGGACAGTATTTCATCCGAAACCTTTCTTGCTACAGAGCAAGAAATGGAGCTTGGTTTGAATGGTGTTTATGCGGCTTCTTTTTGGGCATTGGCCAACAACACACCACTTCATTTTGCAATTGAATCTGCTACAGACCTGGCCATCAAGCGCACAGGTAATTCCGAAGACCAAGTGGCAATGGGAGATGGTGGTCCATTTCTAGTGGGCAATGCACTGACCTCTACAGCCTGGAGCCAAGCCTACAAGCTGGTTTCAAGGGCCAACTATCTTTTGGATGGCATGAAGAAAGGCCAGGCTGCCGCTTCTCCCAGAACCTATAGCCGCATCAGGGCCGAGGGTCTTGTACTCCGCGCCTGGGCATATTATCACCTCATGGGGTGGTTTGGCGATCCCATCTTCTACACCAAGCCATTGTTGCCTTCTGAATATGAAACATTGTCCAGAACTCCTGTAGCAACTGCCGCTCAAGAATTGTACAAGGATTTAGATGAAGCCGCTTCATTGTTTGATGCAGCTGGAGCCAGTCCTATTATTTTATATGGCAGGGTGAACAAAGGTGTTGCTCTCGGCCTCAAAGCCAAGTTGGCCATGTTGATAAAAGACAACAGAACAGCTGCAACAGCATCCAAAGCGGCTATGGACATGAATGCGTATGGGCTGAATCCTCGCTATACCGATTTGTTCATGTTGGCTGGTCAGCGCACCAATGCAAACCGTGAAATCCTTTTTGTCCAGACCTATCCAACCGATGTATTGGATCCTCAAAACTGGCTCGCTGTTTTAACGATTCCCCGCCAGGTGGGAACTTCTCAGAGCAGTCATTTCCCCTCTCAGGCATTGTTTGATCGCTATGAAATGAAGGATGGCAGAAGGATTGACCAATCTCCTTTGTATGATCCCAGAAATCCATCAGCCAATCGCGACAGCAGGTTGAAGTGGACCATTTATTCACAAGGAGATACGATGGTGCACAATACAGCAAAATCGCCTTCTCTGCCTTATGTGCAGCCGAAAGAACGCACCATCTACAATATCTATACCAATGTCCGCATCAAATGGAATTGGAGCACCAACCGGTATGACAATGTTGCCAGCAATATTGATTGGATTGGGTTCCTCAATTCTCCATGGTTTGCAGGATCCACCGGTTCTTCAGGAGGTGTTGGATATGTGTGGAGCAAATACATTGATTCAACGCAATATTCATGGGAAACAAAAACAGGCTATATCCTGATGCGTTATGCAGATGTATTGTTGACCTATGCTGAAGCCAAAATAGAACTCAATGAAATTGATCCGACTGTTTTTGCTGCGATCAATGCAGTAAGGTCTCGTGCTGGTCAACCTGCTGTTACAACAGGTACACAAGCTGCCTTGAGGGAATTGATCAGAAGAGAGCGCGCAGTTGAGATGGCTGGTGAAGGGGTAAGGCTGATGGACCTGAGGAGATGGGATATTTACAACAAGGCCATGACAGGCCCGGTAGTAGGTGTTTCTTTGACTCCCACAGATCCTGCAGCAGCACCAAGCTTTGATGCAGATGGAGTTCCCAATTACAATGCAACAATAGCCAAAAGATTGAAAACCAGAAACCAGACAAGGGAAAATTCCAATGTCAAATACAAGCTCTGGCCCATTCCGCAGGGTGAGTTGGATAAGAACCCCAACCTGAAACAAAATCCAGGTTGGTAAACATGGATTGAAACAATTGCACAAGGCCGGACCAGTTCCGGCCTTGTTATTTTATGAAAGGGTATTGGCCCTGAAACCAGGGAAGGGATTCCTTCACGCCTTCATAGAAAAAAAATACTTCCCCCTTGAAACCGTTGTTGCGGTTGCCCTGGATCATTTGAGACAGGAATCCAGGAGTGGCCAAATAGGTTCCAGATTTGATGAGTACTCCAGGGTAAAAGGGGATATTGTTGTTCCTGTAATATGATTTTTGTTGTAAGATGGTTGCCGTGTAAGCCGCAATATCATAGCGATAACATTGTGGAATAACTGCATCCACCCAACTGCTGTCTACCCATGTTGGCCAGTCTTGCAAATACTCTTCCAAGGCCCAAGGATAGGCGCTTGGAGACATGGTTACCTGAATGCCGGGTTTCAATGTTTTCATTTCTTTGTGAAGCCGTTTCATGAATGCGTTCAGCTTTTTTGCCCGCCAGTTCAGCCATCCAGCATCCTTGATGTTGGTGGGAGGCAAGGCACCATTGTTTTCGAGCTTATACTGGGCAATGGTATAATCATCATATCCCGCAGAAGAGGGGAGCGCAGGCAGCCTGTCATCTCCCTGAACGCCATCCACTTCATACTTTGATACCACTTCCTTGAAAAGGTCAATCATGTATTGTTGTACTTCAGGATCAAATGCATTCAGCCAATCAAACCCGTTTTTGACAACCAGTGCGCCATTCTGGTCCCTTGCTGCCCATTTGGGTTTTGCAGCAATGATGGATCCTCCCTGGGCACTGAAGGAAGATGAAAAACCATACTCAAACCAAGCATGTACCTTGATGCCTGCAGTTTTGGCGGCTGTAATCATTTCCTTCAATGGATCCCTTCCCTGAAATTTTTCCAGCTGTCTGTTGCCCGTAAGTTTGAACATTACATCACTCGGGTAAATGGTCCTGGCATTGTTGTATACCACCACGAAAATGTTGTTGATTCCGGCTTTTTTGCAATTGTCAACCGTCTGTAAGATATTGTCGTTGTTGTCTAATGCAGCGCTTGCAGTGGTGGTGATCCATACACCCCTCATGGCGTTGGCGTCCCAGACAGGTGAAGGTGGAGGGTTGGGTGTAGGAGGTGTTCCTCCACCCCCTGATCCGGTATTGTTTTTCTTGCATGATTGCAGTACCATAAATCCCAGTGAAAACACCAGGGCCAACGTTACAATCCGTACATTGTTGATTGTTTTGAATTGCTTGGGTACCTCTTTCAAGATTATTGTTTTTGTTTTTAAAAATAATTAATAAATTGATTTGGGTTTATAAAAATTATAATAAAAGAATTAACTTGACGCATGCAACTGCATTGGATTGATTTATTGATCATCATGGCCTATCTGGTCATGACACTTCTTTTGGGATTTTATTTGTCTAAACGGGCTTCAAAAGACCTGGCATCTTATTTTCTTGGAGGCAATACCATGAAATGGTACATGCTTGGATTGTCCAATGCCTCAGGCATGTGGGACATCAGTGGTACCATGTGGACTGTCATGATCTTGTTTGTATACGGGCTCAAAAGCGCCTGGATTCCCTGGCTCTGGCCTGTATGGAACCAGGTCTTTGTTTTTGTATTTCTCGCTGCCTGGATGCGCAGGAGCAATGCCATGACGGGTGCACAATGGATCAGTTTCCGTTTTGGAGAAGGCAAAGGCGCCAAGCTGTCTTATATCATCATTGTGGTTTTTGCATTGGTAAGTGTTATCGGCTTCATGGCTTATTTCTTTGAAGGGATTGGTAAGTTTTGCACATCAATTCTGCCCTATGATCTTTCCTTTCACCTGGGATCCTTCCTGATTTCCAATGAGCAATCCTATGCACTCTTGATTTGTGGTATCACAACGATATACACCGTTAAAGGGGGCATGTACAGTGTTGTGGCTACAGAAATCTTGCAGTTTTTCATCATGACCATTAGCTGTTTTGTCATAGGCTATATCGCCTATACAGCTGTTTCGCCAGAGCAAATTGCTGCTGCAGTTCCCAACGGCTGGGGGAACCTTTGGTTTGGCATGGATCTTGGATTGGATTGGTCTTCCACCCCATATCCACTTGTGAATGATAAAATTGATGGCGATGGTTTTGGTTTATTTGGCGCCTTGTTCATGATGATGTTGTTCAAAGGTGTTTTTGCCTCACTTGCAGGCCCTGTTCCCAGCTATGACATGCAACGCGTATTGAGTACACGCACTGCTGCCGATGCTGCCAAAATGAGCATGAGCACCATTCTGGTGATGTACATGCCCCGTTACCTGATGGTGGCTGCTTTTGCGGTGTTGGGTTTGGTTTACCTCAAGCCTGAAATCGTAGGAATGGGTGCCAATATTGATTTTGAAAAAGTGCTGCCCCTGGCCATCAATAAATTTGTACCCATCGGATTCAAGGGTGTGTTGATTGCAGGGTTACTGGCTGCCTTCATGGGTACTTTTTCTGCCGTTGTCAATGCGGCTCCTGCCTATATTGTTAATGATATTTACAAGAAATACGTCAATCCAAATGCATCTTCACAAAAACTGATACGCTATAGTTTGTTGTCATCCATTTTGTTGGTGGCTGTAGGCATTGTTTTTGGATTCAATGCCGCTTCTCTGAATACACTGACCCTTTGGATTACATCTGCACTCTATGGTGGATATGCAGCTTCCAATATGTTGAAATGGATCTGGTGGAGATTCACTGGATATGGCTATTTCGGCGGAATGTTGGCAGGCCTGATCATCAGCACCTGCATTCTTTTTTTCAAGCAGCCCATCTTGGATTTTGCTGGTGTTGAAGGCGTTGTTCCCGATATTTATCTTTTTCCTCTGGTACTGTTGTTCTCCATGATCGGTTGTATCGTGGGTACCTATCTCATGCCACTTGAAAATATTGAGGATGTGAAAAACTTCTATAAAAAAACCAATCCCTGGGGTTTTTGGGGCCCAATCAAACAAAT
>CANHSD010000179.1 GCA_947463105.1 Chitinophagaceae bacterium | reverse complement strand
TTGTTTGCAGTATCCAAATTCTTGAACTGGGAATTGACCAATCCCGGTGTGGCATGATTGGCATCTGAAGATGCCGAATGCCAATTGCCCGTAGCAGAAGAAGGAGACCTGGGATCAACCCTTTCCAGAGAAACTGCTGTTTTTACAGGCAACAGTGGATAGTGCATATCATCCGTATAGTTGAGCTCATCAATCACCTTTCCCTGTTTGTTCATCACCAGGCAATTTCCCATGTCGTCGGGTAAACTTGGCAAAGATTTTACGCGTATCATTTTTTGTCTGATGCTCTTGGGCCATTGCCGCTTCACAAAACCAGTATCTGCAGACAGTACAAGAAAATCTCCTGGAAAAAGATGATGGTCTTTGTCAGACACCATCACTGCATGACCAATAACACCACCTGCATTTCTTGTGCCAATCATCAAATCCCTGACATTGATCAGCGTGTTTGAGGAATTATGGAGTTCAATGAAATCGGAGCCGCCGGTTGGTGGATCAAACAAGACCTCATTGATGACGAGGTCTCCAGTTTCAGGTGCTTTTGGCAGCCCGGTCCTGATCTCAAGGCTGTCAAGTTTGTTGCTGTTGCAACCCTTGATGGGAGATGCTTTCAAGAGATAAATCCGGGTTTTGTCCAGGGCCTGTTGCAGTGAAATTTCAATGCTGTTGAACAGCGGCGGGACGGCCCTTGCACCCATGACAGTGTTGTTCCATCCTGCCAGTTGATAATGCGATGCAATAGAAAGAGATAAACTGTCTGCCCCATGGTTCAGTGTTAATAACAAAAGCTTGTCGTTGATGGCCGTGCATTGCAAGGCTTGCAGGGTATTGTCAACCGAATATTTTTTGTAGATACTGTTTTCTGATCCTGGTGTTCCGCCTTTGTTGTTGATGCTTGCCCGCCAGTTGAGCCCATTGCAGGGCATGCGCGGATCCATCATTTCAAGCGACCATCCGCCAGCTGATTGTATGGCATTCCCATAACTGTTGATGTCATACGACACAGCATGGATGGTCTTTCCGTCTGGTGCACTAAGGCTGAGCAGGTCACCATCATTGGTCAATGCAGGAAAGGAATTCAGGCCCAGCGTTTTTGAAGGGGCATTGAAGAAAACCGCCTGTGATTTTGAACAGAGGATCACCAAGCTGTCTGGTGCAAGCAAATAATTGATTGCAACCGTGGCCGTTGTAGTGCCATTGTCTATGCGCCATTTGAACAGATTGATGGTTGATGTTGAATTGTTTCTGAGCTCAATGTATTCTGCATTGGGAAGGCCAATGACAGGCGAAGGGTCGGCCATGATTTCATTGATCACCACTGCATACCGCTCCATTTGTGCATGACATGCATTGCCAAACATCAACCCCAAAAAAAACATCAGCCTCCATTTCATTCAACAAAAATAATTTCAACCGCAGGGCCTAAAAGGAGAAAACAACATTTATTTGGCAGAAAAATCTTTCATTATTAGCTTTGCCCCCGCAACATGAATCAAAATAAACACATAAAGAAGAACAAGAAACAGTCCCATAGGGAAGGTTAGTTCCATTTGTGTGTATCAAATATGTAACAGCCTTCCAGATTTGGGAGGCTTTTTTTTAACCAAACCCGAAAGGGGAAAATTAGACAATATGAAAGTTGCAGTAGTTGGTGCAACCGGCTTGGTGGGCACAAAAATGTTACAGGTCCTTGAAGAGAGAGACTTCCCTGTTACCGAACTCATTCCAGTGGCTTCAGAAAGATCTGTAGGCAAAGAAGTAACGTTCAAAGGGAAACAGTATAAAGTAGTGGGCATGCAGACTGCCATCGACCTTAAACCAGCTGTTGCACTTTTCTCAGCAGGCGGCGGAACCTCTACTGAGTGGGCTCCGGCATTTGCTGCTGCCGGGATTACGGTCATCGATAATTCTTCTGCATGGCGCATGGACCCTACCAAAAAACTGGTGGTTCCTGAAATTAATGCTGATGCCTTGACCGCAGAAGACAAGATCATTGCCAATCCCAACTGTTCTACCATTCAAATGGTGGTGGCCCTTGCACCCTTGCACAAGAGATACAAAAGCAAACGCATTGTGGTGAGCACTTACCAGAGTGTTACAGGCACTGGTGTGAAGGCAGTTACACAATTGATGAATGAGAGAAATGGCATTGAAGGGGAGATGGCATACAAATATCCCATCGATCTCAATGTTATTCCACAGATTGATGTTTTCCTTGACAATGGATATACCAAGGAAGAAATGAAAATGGTATTGGAAACGAAAAAAATCATGCGCGACGACAGCATCCGCGTAACCTCAACCACCGTAAGGATTCCGGTCATGGGCGGGCATAGCGAAAGCGTGAACATTGAGTTTGAAGAGGAGTTTGACCTGGATGAGGTGAAGCGTATTTTGGCTGATTCTCCGGGCATCATTGTGGTAGACGATCCTGCAACCCAGCAATATCCCATGCCCATGGATGCACATGAAAAAGATGAGGTTTTTGTTGGAAGGATTCGCCGCGATGAAACCCAGCCCAAGACCCTCAACATGTGGATCGTGAGCGACAACCTCCGCAAGGGTGCTGCAACCAATGCTGTGCAAATTGCAGAGTATCTCCTGGCTAGTGAATTAATTTGATGAAGCCGTCTTCATCCAGGATCTGGATGGAGGCGATCTTCTTTGCTTTTTCCAGCTTGGATCCTGCATCTTCTCCAACGATCAGGTAATCAAGCTTCGAGCTTACGCCGGATAGTATTTTTCCGCCGTTGGCTTCTACAAGGGCTTCCGCTTCAGAACGCTTCATTTTATACAATGTGCCGGTGAAGAGGAAGCTCTTTCCTTTTAGGTTGCCATCAACCGGGGGCTGATGAACACTTTGCAATTGCAAGCCAGCCGCTTCCAATTTTTTCAGCATTTCAACATTGCTGGGGTTGCTGAAATATTGCTGAATGCTTTCTGCCACTTTCACACCAACATCGTCAATTTTTTGGAGCGATTCCTTGTCCATTGTTGCCAGGTCCAGCAAGTGGGATACAGCCTGGGCAAGTGTTTTGGCCGTTGTTTCGCCTACGTACCGAATACCCAGGGCATTGATCAAACGGTACAGAGGCTGTGTCTTCGATTTCTCGATCGCTTCGCTGATGTTTGTCACTGATTTTGCACCAAACCCTTCCATTTTACGCAGCTCATCGAATGGCAGGTTGTATATCGATGGAATGTCCTTTAGCCAGCCCAGTTCATGAAACTTTCGGATGATGGCATCTCCCAGTCCCCTGATGTCCATGGCATCCTTGCTGGTAAAATGGATCATCCTTTCCACTACCTGTGCATCGCAGCCATCGTTAGGGCATCGCCAAACCGCCTCGTCTTCTGTTTTGACGAGCGCAGTGTTGCAGACCGGGCAGGCAGAAGGAAAAACAATCTCCGTTTCAGTGCCATCCCTTAGTTCGGGGAATGATTTTACAATATAGGGAATGACATCACCGGCGCGTTCAACCAGCAGGGTATCACCGATGCGGATGTCTTTTTCCCGGATGAAATCCTGGTTGTGCAAAGAGATGGAGGCAACGGTAACGCCGCCGATTGGGACGGGCTGTATCTTGGCAACAGGTGTTACGCTGCCGGTTCTTCCCACCTGGTATTCCACCTGCAAGAGTTTGCTGGTAGACTGCCTTGCCTTGAATTTAAAGGCGATGGCCCATCTGGGGTGATGGGTGGTCATGCCTAGTTTTTCCTGCAGTGCTAATTCATTGACCTTGATCACCAGTCCATCTATTTCGTAAGGAAGTTCATCCCTTTTTGCTTCAAAGTCTTTGCAAAAATCAATCACACCCTGGATGCCATTGAAAACCTTTTTTTCATGTACAGGACTCCGGAAGCCAAGCTCCCACAGCATTTCAAGGCTTTGGGCATGGGAGCGCATCTCTTTGTGCTCTGTTGTAAAATTGAGGTAGGCAATATGGTAAATGAAGGCTTCCAGGTTTCTTTTGCCTACCATGCGGGCATCCTTCAAGCGCAGTGAGCCGGAGGCAGCATTGCGTGGATTGGCCAGCGGAGGAAGGTTTTGACCGAGCAGTTGCTCATTGAATTGTTGAAAATTCTGTTTGTTGATCAAGACCTCTCCGCGAATCTCGGCCTGCTGGATTCCGTATTTTGAAAAGGCCGCTGAGAGTGGGATAGACTTGATTTGTTTCAAGTTGAGGGTGATGTCTTCACCTTCCACACCATCGCCGCGGGTGGCCCCACGGGAGAACAGGTCGTTCTCGTATACAAGCGAAATGCTGGCACCATCAAACTTGGGCTCAACACAGTAGGCAAGCTGCTCCAATCCTGCAAGTTCCCTTGCCTTGCGGTCCCACTCCAATAAATCTGCAGCATCATAAGAATTTTCCAATGACAACATTGGTACAAGGTGCTGGACGCTCTTGAATTGTTTGGTCATGCCAGGGCCAACACGCTGCGTTGGAGAGTCAGTCGTGATCAGCAAAGGATTGGCAGTCTCGGTTTTTTCAAGTGCTTTGTACAACTGGTCAAACTCAGTGTCGGAAACCAACGGATCATTCATCACATAATAGCGGTTCTCATGAAACCGGATCACATCCCTGAGCAGACTGATGTTTTCTGTCAAATAGGACAGATTGGTTGCTTGTGCTGCCAGCTCCTTGCTTTTGTCTTGGTAAAACCGGGTATGTTCGTTGTTGCTTGTCATCGGATGGGCTAAGTTAAAAGGAATCTCTGCTGAAATATATTTTTTTGTTCCTTCCAATAAAAATTATTTTTGTCATCACACCCCAATCAATAACCCAACATGAAAGAGGCAAGAAAGCCCAATATCAATACCACACCCATTGAACTGATGCCCTCCTTCCAGTTTGCACTATCAGTAGACTGTGTGATTTTTGGTTATGACCAAGATGTGCTGAAAGTATTGCTTATCGAGTGCGACCTGCCTGCCTACAAAGGCCATTGGTCCTTGTTGGGAGATCTGGTCAGGCCAAATGAAGACCTGGATGAAGCCTCTTACCGGGTATTGCGGGAAAGGACGGGGTTAACAGGGATGTTTCTTGAACAGGTAAAAACTTTCGGTGCTGTGAGCCGCCATCCTGCGGGAAGGGTCATCACCACAGCCTATCTGGCCCTGGTCAATGTCAGGGATCACCAGCTTAAAACCCTGGACAATGCTTTGCACTGGCATGCAGTCTCAGATATCAAGACCATGGCATTCGATCACCAGATGATCCTGAATACTTGTGTTGCCGCCCTGCAAAGGAAGATCCAGGAAGAACCCATCATTTTCAATCTGCTGGAAGAGAAGTTCTCGCTGCGCGACCTCCAGCAACTGTTTGAACAAATCTTGGGTGTGGCATTTGACAGGAGGAATTTCAGGAAGAAATTGTTTACAACTGGCCTGTTGAAAGATGAAAAAGAGATGGAAAAAATGGTTCGACACCGCCCCGGCAAGTTGTATTCTTTCGACAGAAAGGCCTACGAGCAGATCAAGCGCAAATCATTTGTAGGCCTTCAATTCTGATTATCGACCAGTCCTACATCCTTATTTTATCTGTCTTTTACCATTCATATAAAAAATTCAAGCTAATTTTTTATTGAAAATCAATGTGTTGCAAGGGTGCATTTGAAAAAACATCCTTTTTTGTTCGTTTTTCAACCTTCTTTCTGCTAACTTTGCGCTCCCTTTCGAAAGAGGGGGTGTTTCCCGGGATGGCGGGGACAAATTTTTAAACCCGGATGTAAATC
>CANHSD010000178.1 GCA_947463105.1 Chitinophagaceae bacterium | reverse complement strand
GAAGACCAGGGAGTATATGATCAGCCAATCGAACAACATCCAACCTTGTTGGGAAAGATGCGTGTCGGCAGAAAGGGAAAGCCTGCTATCACCCATTATACGGTGGAAGAAAGGTTCAGGGGATTCACTTGGGTGAAGTTCCAGATTGAAACGGGAAGAACACACCAGATCCGTGTGCACCTCTTTAACGCTGGCCACTCGCTGGTTTGCGATCCGCTCTACGGAAAACCTGATCCCATTTTGCTCTCTTCCTTCAAAAGGAAATTCAACATGTCTAAAAAAGAAGAAGAGGAGCGACCCTTACTTTCAAGATTGGCCCTCCATGCTTATAGCGTGGACTTGGTCGATCGCCAGGGATTACCACATGCATTCGTTGCTCCCTTGCCCCGCGACCTTGATGCAACGCTGAAGCAGTTGAGAAAATGGGGATAGAGTTTTGAGGATTCCTTAGTACCCTAAACCTTGTAAAAGGTCATCCACTTTCATTTCCGTTTGAGTTCCGGAGGCAAGCTCTTTGACCAGTGCTGTTCCGGCTTCTATTTCCTTTGATCCGATGATGACAACAAAGGGAATATTTTTCCGCTCGGCATATTTGAATTGCTTGTCGAATTTTGCTTGCTCATGGTAGATTTCACAAGAGATGCCCTTGCTGCGCAGGTTTTCTGCAACACCAAGAACATGCTGTTGCTCTTCCATGCCTGTATTGAAAAACAGTGCAGTGGTGCCTTTTTGAATGCTTTCAGGAAATGCCGTTAATTCCTCCATCACGTCATAAATCCGGTCTACACCAAAAGAGATGCCTACACCGGCAATGCCCTTTACGCCAAACAATCCAGTGAGGTCGTCATACCTGCCGCCCCCGCCGATGCTGCCCATTTGTACGCCCAATGCCTTCACTTCAAAAATAGTTCCGGTGTAGTAATTGAGCCCGCGCGCCAGGGAAAGATCTACATGCAATTGGGTACCCGCAGATGTAATTCCTTTGATGGCGTTGAAAGAACCAAGAATGGTCTTCATTTCATTGATTCCCTCCAGCCCCTGGGGAATACTGCTGAACATGTCTTCCAATGCTTTCAGTTTTTCATCATTGCTGCCTGCAATCGAAATAAAGGACTCCACTGTATCAACCTGTTCCATGGAAAGTCCTTTGCCAATGAGTTCATCTTTCACTTTTTCCATGCCAATCTTGTCCAGCTTGTCAATGGCAATGGTAATGTCCATCATCATGTCTTCACCGCCACAGACGGCGGCCAGGGCACCCAGAATTTTCCTGTTGTTGATGTGGATTTCAACAGGCACCTTCAGCTTGTTGAAAACATTGGTATAGATCAGAGAAAGTTCCACTTCATGGAGCAGCGCTGCGCTGCCCGCCACATCAGCATCGCACTGCCAGAACTCCCTGTAGCGGCCACGTTGGGGCCTGTCTGCCCTCCAGACGGGTTGCATCTGGTAGCGTTTGAAGGGGAAGGTCAACTGCCCTTGGTTCATGGCAACATATCGCGCAAAGGGGATGGTGAGGTCATATCGCAGGGCCCTTTCTGTAATGCCCTTGTTGGTCTTGCCCTCCAGTACTGCATTGAAATCCTGGATGACGGCTTCCTTTTTGTCTGGGTTGTTCAATCCATTGTTGAGGATCTTGAAAATAAGCTTATCGCCTTCCTCACCATATTTCCCCATTAGGGTTTCTGTATTCTCCATGGCAGGCGTTTCCAGGGGCTCAAATCCGTATGTTTCGAAAACGCTGCGGATGGTCTGAAGGATGAAATTCCTTTTTCTCAATACCGCTGCAGAAAAGTCACGCGTGCCTTGGGGGATCGATGGTTTCATGCTGCGAAGTTAAGGCTGTTTTGGGGATTGGTATTGTTTGATCAATGCATCGCAGGCGTGGTCGATGAGATTGAACACCTCATGAAAGGCCGCCACGGACCTGCCCCATGGATCGGGCACATCCAGATCAGTTTTCGGAAAGGAATAATTGAGCAGGAGCTCCACTTTTGCTGCATTGTATTTTTTCCCTCCGATGTATTTCATGTCGCGCCAAACATCGGCTGCCATCGGGATAATCAGGTCATATTGTTCAAAATCCTCTGCCCGAAAAGGCCTTGATCTTTGTCCGGAAATGTCAATGCCATTCAGTGTTGAAACCATCTGCGACATGTCATGGGGGCGTTCACCATTGTGGAATCCATTGGTTCCAGCACTGTCTACCTCCCAGTTTAAGCCCAGCTGCTTCACTTTTTGTTGCAACACACCCTCTGCAATCGGACTCCTGCAAATATTACCCAGGCAAACCATCAACACTTTCATTGGCAATTTTTTACAAAGATAAGTTGTGGAATTTTCCTGCACCTGCGTCATTGTATTCAGATGGGTAATTTCATTAAATTGCATTCCATGGATACAAATTCATTTCGCGACAGGGAAGAAAAAAGGCAATCCAACTTCAAGGTAGTATATGACTTTGCAGCAGGTGTATTGTGGCTGGGTGCCGGTGTTTTTTTTCTTGCAGGCAAGTACCTGGGAGGAAAACTGATTGTTGATTCCCTGCTCTCCACCATTTTCGGGATTGCCTGTGTATGTTACGGTGTTTTCAGGCTGTACAGGGGGTTTTATGCAACAAAACAACGATGAAATTCAATTCCACCATATTGTTGAGCGCCTTCACCATCATGGCCTTTGTCCTTTTGGCTGCATCGTGTAATCCAAACAAAAAAAAGGCAAAAGTTATTGCAGGGGATGATACCATCAACAGCGGTACCATTCACATCAGCGTGGATGAATCCTTTGCTCCCATCATCGACTCGCAGATCAAGGTATTCATGTCGTTGAATCCCAAAGCCAAGATCATACCGCATTATAAGCCTGAAGCCGATTGTCTGAAGGACATGCTCAATGACAGCACCAGGATGATCATCATTACCCGCGGGCTCAGTGATGATGAAGAACTTTATTACAAGGATACTCTTTCTTTCATACCCATGCATGGCAGGATTGCCACTGATGCCATTGCCGTCATCACCAACAACAAGGCAAAGGATTCCCTTTTTTCTGTTGCTGAGATAAGGGGAATGTTGAGTGGCACCAGTCCCTACAAATATGAACTGGTGATGGATGGCCTGAAGGCAACCAGTACGGTAAGGTTCCTCATTGATTCTGTCCTGCGTGGACAGGCAATGAAAGGAAATGTGAGGGCAGCAAAGAATTCCGAAGCAGTGATCAATTATGTGGCTTCAAGCCCCAATGCCATTGGTTTTATCGGTGTAAGCTGGATCGGCAACCGGGAAGATCCGGCACAATTGACCTTCCAGAAAAAGGTAAGGTTGGCTGCCTTGCAATGTGCCAATTGCAAAGAAGAGGTTTATGTAAGGCCCTATCAGGCCAATATGGCGATGAAGCGATACCCCCTCAACAGGGGACTGCACTATATCCTGAAGGAAAACTATGCCGGATTGGGCAAGGGATTCGTGAATTTCCTGACCCATGAAAAGGGCCAACTCATCTTCCGGAGGGGCTATTTGGTGCCAGACAGGATGGCGCTCCAAATAAGAAAAGCAAATGTTACGGAATAAACCAAGGATTCATTAATTTACAACCCTATTTAAAAAGCAACATGATGCGTACAATGAAGTTGGGCTTTACAGCAATGTTTTTGATCACCGTTACCGGCCTGTTTTCTCAGACCGTTCAGGAAGGCAAGCATTTGCTTTTCATGCACAGATACCAGTCAGCAAAAACAACACTGGAGAAAGTGGTTGCAGCTGCTCCTACCAATGCAGAGGGCATCTATTGGTTGGCACAGGCCCAGTTTGAGCTGAAAGACCTCAATGGAGCCAAAGAAGTGCTGAGAAAAGGAATGGAAGGGTCCAATGGCAGCAATCCATTGTTGCTCGTTGCCATGGGGCAGGCTGAGTTGGCAGAGAAAAAGACCAATGATGCCCGCCAACGTTTCGAAACCGCCATCTCCCTGACCAAGGGTAAGGATGCATCCATATTCACCGCTATCGGAAGGGCCAACCTTGAAGAGGGTGGAGATCCTGCCTATGGTATTGAAAAACTGAAGCAGGGTACAACGGTGAAGGGATTCAAAGATGCCATGAACTATGTGTACATGGGTGATTTATACCGGAAACTCATGAATGGCGGTGGTGCCGTTTCATCTTATGAGAATGCACTCATGATTGACCCCAAGCTTGCCTTGGCCAAGCACAAGATTGGTAAGATTTACCTTACACAGGGGTTTGAGCAGAAAGATATTTTCTTGGGCAAATTCAACGATGCTGTTGCCGATGATCCAACATTTGCACCTGCCTTGTATGACATGTATGTATATTATTATTCGAGGGATGTAAACAAGGCCACAGAGATGTTCAACAAGTACAAAGAACATGCTGAGCCCGGCCCTGCCCTTGATTATGAAGAAGCCAGCCTTCAATTCGCCGCAGGCGATTTCAAGAATGCCATCCTGAAGGCAGATAATTTATTGAAGTCCCAGGGCGAAAAGGCTGACGCAAGGCTTTACCGCTTGAAGGGCTACAGCTTTGACAAGCTGGGAGACTCGGTGCAAGCACTTGCCCAAATTGAGCTCTTCTTCCAAAAAGCTGCAGCAGATCAAATCAACCCAGACAACTATGTTGTTGCTGCCTACAATGCAGCCAAGCTCAAAACGGACCTGACCAAGGTGGACTATTATTTCACCAAGGCCATCGATGCAGACACTGCGATCACCAACAAGGTAGATTATACCCGCAAGGCAGCTGATTTCTTCAAAAAATCCGGTAACACGGTAAAATCTGCTGAATGGTTGACCAAGGTATTGACCATCAACCCCAAGCTCAGCAAGGTTGATCTTTACAATGCAGGCTTTGAGAATTTCAAGGCCACCCAGTACAGAAAGGCTGACAGCATTTTCACCATCTACAAGACCAACTATCCTGCTGAAGTATATGGACACTACTGGTCTTTCCGCTCATTGTCGGTCATTGATTCTACGATGGAGCAGGGCCTGGCGATTGCAGATTGTGAAAAATTCATCTCCATCGCTGAAGCTGACAAAGCAAAGAACAAAAGTACCCTGATTACAGCGTATGGATACCTGGCCTCTTACAGTGCCAACATCAAGAAGGATCTTGCTGGAGCAGCCGCTTTCCTGGACAAGATCATTGAACTCGATCCCAACAACCAGGATGCTGTCAAAAACAGGGACATCATCCAAAAGGCATTGGCCGCTCCCAAAAAATAATTCCTCCGCCAACATAATTCCCCAAGGCCAGGTTCAGTTCCTGGCCTTTTTTTTATACCCAATCCTGGGTCATAAAATTCATTTATCCATCAGTATTTATCTGATTCTTTTTCTATTTACATCCCGTTTTTGCCTATTTTTGCGCCTTGAAATTTATACCCATGATAAGGACGTTTTTCCTGCAAGCGCAAGCCATTGGACAGAACCCCGAGATCAGCAGAGCAAGCGACTATTTGCCCATCGGAATACAGTTCCTTTTTGCGGTTGGCTTGGTCACGGTAATGATCTTCGGATCACAGCTCCTTGGGCCCAAACGCATGACCTCAGACAAGCTCCAGGTATTTGAAAGTGGCATTGAGCAGTTCGGTAATGCCCGTCAGCCCATGGCCATCAAGTATTTTCTGGTTGCCATTCTGTTTGTACTGTTTGACGTAGAGGTGATTTTCTTTTATCCCTATGCGGTCAATTTCCGGGGATTGGGATGGGATGGATTCATGGCCGTGCTGATGTTTGTCGGCTTCTTTCTGGCTGG
>CANHSD010000177.1 GCA_947463105.1 Chitinophagaceae bacterium | reverse complement strand
TGATACAGGTAGCTGCCTCAGCCTTTCCTGAATTTGAACATTTGGTTGTATTAGACGAAATGCTAAAAGGTTGTGATGGCTATGTTGCCACTGGCAGTGACAACAGCGCGCGATATTTTGAACATTATTTCAGTAAATATCCTCATATCATCCGAAAGAACAGGACATCCGTTGCTGTTTTGGATGGAAATGAAAGCCAGGAAGAACTAGAAGCGTTGGCGGATGATATCCAACTGTATTTTGGACTCGGATGCAGAAATGTTACCCAGGTGCTTGTGCCAGAGGAATATGATTTTGTTCCCCTGCTCAATGCCCTACGGAAATATGATCACTACCGAGACCATGAAAAGTACAGAAACAATTTTGACTACCAGTTGACCATTGCCATAATGAACAACAGGTTTTACATGAGCAATGACTCCATTGTGCTGTTGGAAAATGAAAGTCCGTTTTCGCCCATTTCACAACTGCATTACCAATATTACACAGACAAGTCTGCTGCAATAGCGGCACTAGACAAAAACAAGATCCAATGCATTGTAGGCAGGGATTTTATTCCATTTGGTGATGCACAAAAACCTGGATTAAATGATTTCCCGGATGGAATAGATACAATGGATTTCCTTAGAAATTGTTAAATAGGATGACAGGTTGACTGAAATTCAGTCATGTTTGCTTAATTGCAGTTGATCAGGCATAGATTTTGTATCTCTAAACATAAAAATTCAACCATGAACATCAAACAGACATTATCAGTCGTGCTGATTAGCGCAGTAACCTCTACGGTGGCCATGTTTGGTTATGATTCATTCATCCGCAAACAAGGCCCCCTTCAACAAGGTAGTGGAAAACTGCCTGCCAGCTACGCAGGATTTTTTGACAGCAACAACAATGTGCCCGGTCAGCCCGTGGATTTTCAACCTGCATCCCAGGCGGCAGTGCCTGCTGTGGTCCACATCACTACAACCATAGGAGGCGGCCAGACCAGCAATAACCTGCCCAAAACCAAGAGGAGCAGCCCATTTGGCGATTTCTTCGGAGATGACCTGTTCAACGATTTCTTCAATGGTCCACAGACAAGGAATATGCCCCAGCGTGCCAGCGGCTCTGGTGTAATCATCAGTGAAGACGGGTATATCGTAACCAATAACCACGTGATTGAGGAAGCCAATGAAATAACAGTTACCCTGAACAACAAAAAACAATACAAGGCAAAATTGATGGGCACCGATCCCAGCAGCGATCTTGCCTTGATCAAGATTGAAGAGAAAGGCTTGAATTTCCTTCTTTATGGCAATTCTGATAACCTGAAACTCGGTCAATGGGTATTGGCAGTTGGCTATCCACTCAACCTTGAAACCACTGTCACTGCAGGCATTGTGAGCGCCAAGGCAAGATCACTTGGTCTCAATTCCCGCAAAAGCAATTCCCCTATTGAATCATTCATCCAAACGGATGCTGCGGTGAACCAGGGCAATTCAGGAGGCGCGCTGGTTGGTCCCAATGGTGAACTGGTGGGTATCGTTTCTGCGATCGCTTCTCCTACTGGCGCTTATGCAGGCTACTCTTATGCCATCCCAGTCAACATCGTCAAGAAAATCATCAACGACCTCCTTCAATATGGTACTGTTCAACGTGCATACCTTGGCATCAGCTACCTGCCTGAAAATGCACCAGAATCTGAGAAAACAAAACAGAACTACAAAGAGGGACTGGGAGTGCTCGTGATGGACGTAACAAAAGATGGCGCCATGTCTGCAAGCGGACTCAAGACTGGCGACTATATCACCAAGATCAATGGCATCAAGGTGACATCCGGCAGTGAGATGGTGGAACAAGTTGCTGGCTACAAACCAGGAGACAAGATTACTGTTCAATACCTCAGGGACGGAAAATCATATACAACTACTGTTTCTTTGAAAAATAAGTCTGGCAGCTTTGACATTGTGAAGACCATGGTTACCGATAAACTCGGTGCCGAGTTGCAAACCCTTGACAAGAAAAAAGCCACGGAACTGGGGGTTAAGGGTGGTGTTGTTGTAAGCAAAATCAGTACAGGGCTGATTGATGAGCAAACAAGGATGAGGGATGGTTTTGTTATCCTCAAATTGAATGGTGCTGAAATCAAATCTGTTGAGGAATTGAATACTGCTATTGCAAGATCTCCCAAACGCATCATGCTGGAAGGGTTTTATCCTGGCTATGATGGCGTGTACCAGTATCCCATAGAGATTTCTGAATAACGAACTCGAACATTATTATTAAAGCGGTGGGGCAGAAGACCCGCCGCTTTTTTTATTGCAACCAAATCTGATAACTCCAAGGTTGCAAGTGGAAATAATGGTTGTTCCCATTCCATTCATGGGCAAGGGATGTAAAATGCTCAACAAAGGTTCCTGTTGCGCCATCAAGATCCACTGCTATATTGTGCAGAGGATACTCGGAAAAATTAATGAGCACGATGGCTGTGGAATCATCATGGTGGCGCTTGAAGCTCAATACATGATGATCAACACTGTTGCGCAAATGAACAAGATTTTCCTTAGCAGAAGCAGTCGTGAATGCAGCATTATTTTTCCGGAGATGCAAAATAGAACGGTAAAACGCGTGCAGGCCAGGAGAATTTGTCCATTCAAGTGGATCATGGTCAAAAAACTGAAGACGCTTCCTGTTGGGAATCTCTTGCCCACTGTACATCAGTGGAATACCTTTGTACGTTGCTGAGAATACGGCAAGGGGAATGGCCATTTCTCCGTATTTCTCATATTCGGTGCCATTCCAGCTGTTTTCATCGTGATTAGACGTAAACCATGCAGGACAGGCAGTTGAGGGCAGCAAGTCGTTGTATTGGCCCAATACATACCTCAGATGATGGATTTGCCTGGAGCCTTCATGCCTGAACGCTGTAGCGGCATTCATCCACCGCCAGGTATAGGCCGCATCAAAAACCTGCATATAGTCAGGATTGTCAAGCGGATCAAGCTCTGCAAGCCAGAACAACTGCCTATATTGATCAAGGGCCAGCCTGGCTTCCATCCAAAAATCAACTGGGGTCAGCATGGCCATGTCACAACGAAAACCATCTATGCCAGATTCACCCAACCACTGACGCATACTCTCAATCATGGCTTGCCTCAGATGTGGATTTGCATAATCAAGGTCAATCACATCATCCCAACCATGGGCATCAAAGAAATCCCCATGCTGATCTTTTTTATAATATTCAGGGTGTTCGATGGTCCAGTGATGATCATGTCCGGTATGATTGGCAACCCAATCGACGATGACCTTCATGCCAAGTCCCTGTGCTTCCTGCACCAATTCCCGAAACTCATCCATAGTGCCATATTCCGGATTGACTGAAGTATAGCTTGAACAGGCATAATAACTGCCCATGCTTCCTTTTCTGTTTTTGACACTGATGGGAGTTAGTGGCATGAACCAAAGCACTCCGACGCCCATTTCCGCCAACCTGGGAAGATGAAACCTGAAGGCCTCCAATGTGCCTTCGCTGGTATACTGGCGAAGGTTCACTTCATAAACATTGGTATTGAGAGACCAGGCAACAGGTTGAAAGGGTGAATTCATTCACGAAAGATAAGCAATGAACGCCAAAATTGAATCCCGAAGCATCCCGAACAACGAACCATTATCAGGCAAGAATGTTAAATGATATCTTACCTTCGCAATCAAACAATGAAACAGTTTTCAATACCCACAAGATACAGGAGCCCACTGATTGCTGCCATCAAACAGCAAAGAAAGGACGCAGACAAACTGAAAAAGGACTTTACGCCCACCATGCTTGATTTTGGCCCATTGAAAATATACCTGGCCAGGCATTTTGGATTTTGCTATGGTGTGGAAAATGCCATAGAAATTGCATTTGAAACCATAGATCAAAACCCTGAGAAACGTATTTTTCTGTTGAGCGAGATGATTCACAATCCCTTTGTGAACGATGACCTGATTGCAAGGGGTTTGCAATTCATGATGGATACCAAAGGCAATACCCTCATCCCTTTTGACACCCTGACTGCTGAAGATATTGTGATCATCCCAGCCTTTGGAACCACCATTGCCATTGAAGACAAACTGAAGTCTATCGGCATTCAGATTGAACGATACAATACCACCTGTCCTTTCGTAGAAAAGGTTTGGAACAGGGCAGAACAAATAGCCAAAAAAGGCTATAGCATTGTTGTGCACGGAAAGCCATCCCATGAAGAAACCAGGGCAACTTTTTCCCACAGTGATGCACATACCCCCACACTCGTCATCAATGACATGGAAGAGGCCATTGTATTGGGTGAATTCATCGCAGGAAAAAGGGATGCATCAGGCTTCGCTGATGTATTTAAAGGCCGCTACAGCGAAGGGTTTCAGCTTGAAAAAGACTTGTTGCGCTTTGGTGTGGTGAACCAGACCACCATGCTGGCTACGGATACACAAGCCATAGCGGACTACCTCAAACAAGTGGTGATCAGAAAACATGGTACAGACAATAACATAGGTGACTATTTCGCCGACACAAGAGATACCCTTTGTTATGCCACCAATGATAACCAAACTGCAGTAAGGCATTTGCTTGATCAGGAAGCTGATTTTGCCATTGTAATTGGCGGCAGGAAAAGCAGCAACAGCTCTCATCTGGTGGAATTGTGTGAACACAAGCTGCCAACCTATTTTATTCAATCAGAAGCTGATATATTATCCGATCAAGCAATCAGGGCATTCAATTGGATAACCCATGAAGAATACACCAAAACTGATTTTATACCTGCTGACAAAGAAATAAAAGTATTGATCACCAGTGGTGCCTCTTGCCCTGATGCGATTGTTGAGGCGGTGATTGAGAAACTTTCCTCTTTTTATCCTGGTGCAACATCCATGGAAAGCATCAGGGAATCCTGGAACTGATCAGGCATTGATCTTTTCGTTGGCCCATCGGAGTGCCATGGAGAATTGTTCTTCTGGCGTAAGTTCACTGTTGTCCAAAACAAGTGCATCTTCTGCTTTCTTCAACGGAGAAACCTCCCTTGTTGAGTCCAAGTGATCCCTTGACTGTAGGTTTGCTTTGACTTCCGCCAAAGCAATGGAAGGATGTATGGCGCTGAGTTCCTTGAACCGCCTTTCTACCCGAACATCTACATTTGCTGTCATGAATATTTTCAATTCCGCTTCAGGAAAAACAGTGGTACCAATATCTCTTCCATCCATGACTACACCTTTATCCTTGCCCATCAATTGCTGTTGAGCAACTGCAAAACCCCTAACTGCCTTTATGGCGGCCACGTCACTCACCTTGCTGGCTACTTCCATTTCCCGGATTCGCTGATCAACATTTTCACCATTCATCCAAATTTCATTGCTGCCTGTGTGGATATTCTTTTGGAATGATAGCGTGATATTCTCCAAAGCTTGTTCAATAGCATGATGATCATGCAGGTCGATCCTATGTTGTATAAAATAAAGGGCAATGGCCCTGTACATGGCACCAGAATCAATAAATATATAATTCAGCTCTTTTGCAAGTTGCCTGGCCATGGTGCTTTTCCCGCAGGATGACCAACCATCTATGGCTATATTGATCTTCTTCATGTTATAAACTGCAAAATTGAATTATATTAAGGAGAAACAGGCATGAATAATGCTTATCATTATGTAAACTTATACACTCCTCTTAATTTTTGGGCAAAAAAAAGCCCTGATCTTTCGATCAGGGCTCAATAAATATGGCACCTACCTACTCTCCCGGGACGAATCCCAGTACCATCGGCCATGAGGGGCTTAACTGCTCTGTTCG
>CANHSD010000176.1 GCA_947463105.1 Chitinophagaceae bacterium | reverse complement strand
CCTTTCATTACAACCCTTCATGGCACTGATATTACCCTGGTAGGCAAGGACAAGACCTATGCACCAGTGGTTGCATTTTCCATCAACAAGAGTGATGCCATCACTGCCGTTTCAGACAATCTCCGGGCCGAGACCTATACCAATTTTGATATCCAGAAAGAAATCAGTGTGATCCATAATTTTGTTGACATCAAAAGGTTTTCTAAAACGCCGATTGATGCGTTTAAAAAAGTGATTGCCCCCAATGGAGAGAAAATAATTTTACATGCCTCCAATTTCAGGAAAGTCAAGCGGATTGCTGATGTCATCTATACGTTCAATAAAATAAACAAAACCATTCCTTCAAAGTTGCTTTTGGTGGGAGATGGCCCTGAACGCCCCATGGCAGAAGAGCTGTGCAGGGAGTTGGGTATTTTTGAAGATAGCCGTTTTGTAGGAAAACAACAGGACATGGAAGATATCTATGCCATTGCTGATCTGTTTTTACTGCCTTCTGAATATGAGAGCTTCGGACTCTCTGCATTAGAGGCGATGGCCGCAGGATCACCAGTGGTTGCCTCAAGGGCTGGAGGAATTCCTGAAGTGATTACCCATGGAGTCAATGGTTTCCTCAGTGATATTGGTGATGTAGAAAGCATGAGCAGGAATTCTATCTTGTTGCTTTCAAACCCCATCATGCTGGATCAGTTCAGTCAAGCAGCGAAAATGCAGGCCAAAATATTTGACATTGAAAATATCGTACCTCAATACGAAGCACTTTACAGCAAGGTTTTGAAAGGGTGAGTTGCCCTTAATGCTATTTGTTTTTCAACCAAATTTCAGGATTCACAAAACGCATCTCTTCATTGAGCATGAACAGGATTTCACCGTCCCCATCGAAATTTTCTGCTGCCTTTCCAATCATCTGGCCCATGGTTACCTTGGCCCCTTTTGAAACAGTTACGGTAGAGAGATTGAAGTAAGTGGTAAAATATTTCCCGTGTTTGATGGTAACAGTCTGGCTTCCAGCAACGTCATATATGGTTGTAACTACACCCTCAAACACTGCTTTTACCGGTGCTCCAGACAAGGTCTGAATGGTGATTCCGCTGTTGTCTTCATCAATCTTGGTTCCTTCGATGCGCTGCCTTCCGAAACTGGAAGTGATGGTTCCCTTGTCTACAGGCCAGGGAAGGTTGCCCCGGTTGTTTTCAAATCCGACTGAAACCTTGGTCACCTCTGGCGTATTTTCAAGAATATTGGCCTTCCTTACGGGTGCGGCACTCGCTGAGCCAGCAGCAGGCGCTTTTTCTGAGGGCTTTGCAGCATTGCTTGAAGCAAGTTTCCGGGCTTCTTCTTCCGCCTTGCGCCTTGCCGCTTCAATCTCTCTTTTAATGATGGCGGCAATGGAATTCTGGAGGCTTCTTTCCACTTTCTTTTTGGCAGCCACTTCCTTTTCAATCTCTTTTTCCCTTGCCTTGAGTTTAGAGACAAATTGATTTTTCTCTTTTTGCTCTCCCTCGAGAATAATTTTTTGCTTGTTCTGCTCTTCCAGCACTTTTCCTTTTTCCTGCTTGTTGGCAGTCAGCATTTCTATCCTTTGTGCGAGTTCTTTTTGGGTTCTGTTGATATTGGCCGCTTGCTCGTCTCTGTATTTTCGGTAGCTCTTCAGGTAGGTTGCCCTTTTTACTGCGTCATTGAAACTGGTTGCAGTAAAAATGAAATTAAGCATATCATAACTGCTCCGGTTCTTGTAAGAGTATTCAATTGTTTTTGCATATTGTTGCTTCAAAGTATCCAACTGTTTTTGCAACCTGTATATTTCCCTATTATTGCTAAAAATGGTATTGTCAATGAGGTCCATTTCATCATTGAGGTTGTTGATGACGGCATACCTACTTTTTAATTTCCTTTCAATCAGTTTGAGTTGTGAAACACTGGCCTTCTTGTCTTTTGAAATCGTTGTTTGTGCTTCCTGCAATGATGCGATCTCCTGTTGAATCTCTTTCCTTTTCTTTTCAAGATCTTCCCTTGATTGTGCCAGCCCATCCACTGCAACAAAGAGCAGCAAGATGAACCCAATCTTCAACAATCCTTTTGCCATTTTGGAAATATTTCTCATCAGCAAATCTTGGTAATTATTCTTTTATGATATGTTAATTGATGACCTTGAAATTCTTAGGAATACTGAAAGGAAATCCCATGGGCTTCTCAAATTCCACTTGCTTGAAGTCAAGCTTGATGTCGAGCTTTGTCTTTTCTGAAAGTGAAATATCCCTGGTCCCGGCAAACATCCAGGGACCAGCAGCAATATAATCCCCATATGCCAGATTTGCCGTCCGGCTGCGGGTTATATCAGTATCGTCCAGTTTGCTAAAAAGGAGGTTAAGGTCGGTTTTGCTGACGGTGAGGTAATGTTTGAATGCCTGCCCGATGGTTGACATGGACAATTTTTCTCCCTGATCAGCGTATGCAATGATCGTTTTATCGAGGTATACCGGATTACCCACGATGAGGTCTTCGAGGGTAGTGTAATCAAAAGGCACTTTGGTGATTTCCTGGAGGTAAAAAAGTGGTTTGCGCTGGATGGTGCGGTTGATCTTATCCATGATAACGACGCTATCAGGGGTGATCATCACCCGAAAAGCTTCAATGTTCAATGCGGCAATGATGGAGATCCAGATGGCACTATCTTTTTTCATGCGAACAAAAGCATTGAAGTCGAAGCGCCTGTTTTTATCATCGCTGTACTCCACTTTTACTTTTGATGAAAATGTGGTAAAGCTGATTTTTTTGGCTTTTATTTTATCCAGGGTAGCCCTTACCGTTTTGGCTGAATCCGATTCAGCAGGATTGACCACCACAACAGCACTGTCTTTTTTTGCAATCACTGTAGTGATTTGCTTGGTTGACCTGCAGGAAGCAAAAGCCATCATGAGCACCATTAAAAGCAATCCAATTCTCATGGTCAAATTTTATTGTTTACCGGTATGCCCAAAACCGCCTTCATTTCTTTCTGTTGCATCAATGGAAGAAACTTCAATAAGCTCAGCCATTTCAACTTGCTGAAAAACCATTTGGGCAATTCTGTCACCATTGTTGATTTGTTGCGTTTCTCCTGAAAGATTGATCAGAATGACTTTTATCTCCCCGCGATAATCTGCATCAATGGTGCCAGGAGTATTTAAACAGGTAAGTCCCTGTTTAAGGGCCAGCCCGCTTCTGGGCCTGATCTGGGCCTCAAAACCCGGAGGGATTTCCAGATAAATGCCAGTAGGGATCAATTTTCTTTCCAAGCTTTCAAGAAATACAGGAATGGTGAGGTCAGCCCTTATGTCCATACCGGATGAACCCGATGTGGCATAGGATGGAAGTGGGTGGGATGATTTGTTGATGACTTTAACCTTCAACGAAATGATTTTTGCAAAGGTACAACTATCCTTGCTTTTCAAGAAGCACGGTTGCATAGGCTACCAAACCTTCTTCACGCCCCACAAAGCCCATTTTCTCTGTTGTAGTGGCCTTTACAGACACATCTGAAACATCAACCTGTAGAATGGAAGCAATCGTTTCTTGCATTGAATTAACATAAGGTTTAATCTTTGGTGCTTCCAAACAGAGTGAACTGTCTACGTTTACCACCTTATATCCCTTGCCAGTAATCAATTCAAATGTTCTTTGGAGAAGGATTTTGCTGTCGATGTTTTTATAGGCAGCATCCGTATCAGGAAAATGGACACCTATATCCCCCAGGGAAAGCGCACCCAGCATGGCATCGCAAATGGCATGCAGCAACACATCCGCATCGCTATGCCCCTTGGCACCTTTGTGATGCGGTATTTTCACACCACCAATCCAAAGATCCCTTTCTTCTACCATCTGGTGAAAATCTATCCCAAAACCAATCCTGAAAGACATGTTGTATTTTTTATAAATGTATGAAAAAGAAAACGGCCCTAAGGCCGTTTTCAATCTATTATTTAATGACGTATCAGTTCCTGTCTGATGGAGAAAGGTCCATGAGCAGGCTGAACCGTATGGTATTCGAGAGTGGGTTCCTGTTTACACCCGATCCAGAGGGAATAAGGTAAGAAAGGTTGATACCGAAAGATGATGAGGTAAAGCCTGCACCCAATGAGAAATACTGGCGGTTGCCCTTTGTCTTGTCCTCATAAAAATATCCTGCCCTTACTGCAAATTGTTCATTGTAGGAAAATTCCCCTCCGAGTGATAAAGAGAATTCTTTCAGTTCTTCAGCACCACCGCCAGGTGCATCACCAAATGAGCTGAACCAGCTTCCAACAACACCTTTTGTCCTGTAGTTGGCCAGACCGGATGAATCACCCAGGGCTGGAGGCGTTGGTACCATCAATTTGTGTATGTCAACGCCAAAAGAAAGGCGGTTCACCTCGTTGCTCACATAGTTGTAAACACCACCAATGGTCATGTTGGCAGGGATAAAATCCTTTTGTGTTGCATCACTTGTATAACTGATTTTAGAACCCAAATTGGTAAAAGCCGCACCCAGATTGATGCCGCTGCCATCATCTGCTTCTGTGCTGTAGTAGAGACCAATATCACCCGCAACTGCATTGCCGGCTTTGTAGGAAACCCCATTTACTGCCTGACCACCAGCAAGGTTTGAATTGATGTAGCGAAGGGCTACACCCAGGCTAAGATTTTCTCCCAGCATTCTTGAATAACCCGCATCCAACGCAAATTCCCTGGGACGAAATGAATTGAGGTCATTCCCCAGGTTGTCTGTGAACTGAATATTGCCAAGGCTAAAATAGCGAAGGGATCCTGAAATGGCTTCAGTTTCACTCAACTGATAATAACCAGCTAGAGATGCAAGGTAAACATCATTGAGGCCAAGGTCTTTTAACCAAGGGGTATAGGTCATGGCCAGGCCTGAAGGACTTTTGGCAAATGCATATTTTGCAACATTGTAGAACTGTGAGTTGGCATCTGGCGAAGTAGCTACGCCAAGATCACCCATGCCACCAGCCCTCGCATCAGGAGATATCCTGAGAAAAGGTACTGCAGAGGTTACCACATTGATGCTGCTGGTTTGAGAAAACACATTTGTTGCAGACGACAACAAAACAACAGCTCCGAATAGATTCCTGACAATTCTTTTCATATTTGGCTAAATTAAGGAATTTAGGTTTAAAGGATAATGAGCTTTTGCACCTTCCTTGTTATTTTTCCGGTCTTGCTCATGATGGTCAATTGATAGATGTACACTCCCCTACCCAATCTGTTGCCTTTCTCATCCCTACCATTCCATTCAATTTCGATAGAACGCAATCCCGTTTCATTTATTGCCTTGGTTAATGTTCTTACTACCTGAGCTTCAACTGTTAAGATATGTAAATCTGCCCTGGCACCGGCACTCGGCCCTTCCAGGCTGAATGAAAACAGGGTTGAATTGTAAACCGGATTGGGATAATTGAAAAGCCGGGTAACCTTGATGGTATCTTGCTTGATGACCTTACAAAGAAGGGTGTATTCGCTAGAATTATTGAAAACATCCCAGGCTTTCAAGAGAATTTTATGATTTCCTTCGGAAAGCTGGGGAAGCCTGAACTGGATGGTGCCATTCAATGAAGCGATGGAAGATGCCTCAAAATAGTCATTCAGCACAATGGTTTCGCGGTAGTTTCCGTCGATTACCGCGGTAATCTCATGCCCTATGCCATTACCGGAAAGGTTGATACCCGATGCGTCTGACAAATGAACCAACAGCAGGGGAGTTTCATTGACAATACCCCCGTTGACAAATTGAACATTGTTCAAATATCCTTTGATGGAAGGACCCGCATTGTCGTTGGAAACCTGATT
>CANHSD010000175.1 GCA_947463105.1 Chitinophagaceae bacterium | reverse complement strand
TGAAGATGCATATGTATATACCAAACTGAAAGATGCTGGTGCTATACTGGTAGCAAAATTTACACTGGGGGCTTTGGCCATGGGAGACTATTGGTTTGGGGGCAGGACAAAAAATCCATGGAACCTTGAAAG
This sequence comes from Chitinophagaceae bacterium, assembly GCA_947463105.1. Taxonomy (GTDB): domain Bacteria; phylum Bacteroidota; class Bacteroidia; order Chitinophagales; family Chitinophagaceae; genus Pollutibacter. Next base: position 5,721 of record CANHSD010000175.1, on the reverse strand, counting down.
AGGCTCCAGTGGATCATCTGCGGGGTCTACTTCGGCCACAGTGGCCGGATTGGTTCCTTTTGCTATCGGCACAGAAACGCATGGATCCATCATATCTCCAAGCCATACCTGTGGAGCAACAGGGCTGAGGCCCACCTTTGGTAGCGTAAGCAGAAGCGGTGCCATGACATTGAGTTGGAGCCTCGATAAGGTGGGTCCTATTTGCAGGTCTGCTGTAGATGCGGCTACTGTATTTGCCTTTATCCATGGAACAGACAATAAGGATGCAAGCGCAGTTAATGCTGCTTTCAATTACAACAGCAAAACTGATGTAAAAACATTGCGCATTGGTTATGCAAAAAATCATTTTGATCAACTGGATTCCTCCGCACAGGAATGGTCTGTGCTCAAAGCACTCAAGGCCGAAGGGCTTGAAGTAAAGCCCATGTATTTTCCAGATACCGAAGTATATGCGTTTGATATCATCGGACAAGTCATCGGCGCTGAAGCTGCTGCCGCCTTCGATGCCTTCACCAGAACAGGACTGGATGAGCAGATGACAAGACAAACCCGTTTCGACTGGCCCAATTATTTTAGGGTATCCAGGACCATTCCTGCCGTTGAATACATCAATGCCAACAGACACCGCAGCATGCTGATGCAAAGGGTCAATGAAGCTATGCAAGCTTTCGATGTGATCATCACACCAAGTTTTGCAGGAAGACAATTGGCCATCACCAACCTAACTGGTCAGCCTGCCCTTTGCATGCCTATTGGTCTTACAAAACAGGGTGTTCCGAACAGCATCACCTTCCTTGCCAATCTTTTCAGGGAAGAAGAACTGCTGACATTGGGAAAATTCTTTCAGGAGAAAACAGATTACGATAATATCCATCCCGAAAAATTCAGATGATAAATTGGGTTAATTTTGCAGGATGCAATTCAAGCTGCATTCTCACTATTCACCTGCGGGTGACCAACCCAATGCCATCAGGCAACTGGTAGAAGGCATACAAGAAGGAGAGCAGTACCAAACACTGTTGGGGGTAACCGGCTCGGGGAAAACCTTCACGATGGCGAACGTCATCCAACAGGTGCAGAAACCAACCCTGATCCTGACGCACAACAAAACGCTGGTAGCACAGCTCTATGGAGAATTTAAACAATTCTTTCCAGAGAATGCGGTTGGTTATTTTGTTTCCTATTATGATTATTACCAACCCGAGGCCTACCTGCCTGTGAGCAATACCTACATTGAGAAAGACCTGGCCATCAATGAGGAGCTCGATAAACTGAGGCTGCAAGCCACTTCAGAACTGTTGAGTGGCAGAAGAGATATCATCGTTGTTGCTTCTGTAAGCTGCATATACGGTATGGGAAACCCCACTGAATTTGAAAATGGGATTGTGCGCATCCACAAAGGACAGATCATCAGCAGACAAGGATTCCTGCATGCATTGGTCAATTCTCTTTACCACCGTACACAAATCGATTTTAAGCGTGGGAGCTTCAGGGTCAAAGGCGATACCATCGACATCAACCTTCCCTATGTTGATTTTGGCTACCGCATCAGTTTTTTTGGGGATGAAATTGAATCAATTGATACACTTGAAATAGAAACCGGAAAACGCATTAGCGCCGTTGATACCGCAGCGATTTTTCCTGCCAACCTTTATCTGGCGCCAAAAGAAATCATCAACCAGGTGATCTCTGAAATCATCGATGAACTAGGCCAACAGGTTCAATACTTCAGAGACTCAGGCAAGTTTATTGAAGCACAGCGCATCAGTGAAAGGGTGAACTATGATATTGAGATGATCAAGGAACTGGGTTATTGCAATGGCATTGAGAACTATTCAAGGTTTTTTGACAGGCGGACGCCAGGAGCTAGGCCATTCTGTTTGCTCGATTATTTTCCAAAAGACTTTATCTGCATGATCGACGAAAGTCATCAGACGATTCCTCAGGTCAGTGGCATGTATGGTGGCGACAGGAGCAGAAAAATGGTGCTGGTCGATTATGGATTTCGCCTGCCTGCTGCCCTTGACAACAGACCCCTCAACTTCAATGAGTTTGAGAACATGCTCAACCAGGTGGTTTTCGTTTCTGCCACACCCAGCGACTATGAATTGAACAAAACGGAAGGCGTGGTGGTGGAGCAGGTTGTGCGTCCCACAGGCCTGCTTGATCCACCCATTGAAGTAAGGCCCAGCATCAACCAGGTTGATGACCTGCTGGATGAAATTGACAAGACGGTTAAAAAAGGAGACCGGGTGCTGGTGACAACACTGACCAAAAGGATGGCAGAGGAAATGGACAAATACCTGCAGCGCATCCACATCAAATCAAAATACATTCACAGTGAGGTGGATACCCTGGAGAGGGTTGAAATATTGCGGCAATTGCGGCTAGGTGTAATCGACGTGCTGGTTGGGGTAAACCTCTTGAGAGAGGGCCTGGACCTTCCGGAAGTATCACTGGTGGCTATTCTTGACGCAGACAAAGAGGGCTTTTTGAGAAATGAAAAATCATTGACGCAGACAGCAGGAAGGGCGGCAAGAAATGTTGACGGCAGGGTTATTTTTTATGCAGACAAGATAACAGGCAGCATGCAAAAAACCATGGACGAAACAGAAAGAAGAAGGGCCAAACAGGTGGCTTACAATACCCTGCACAACATCATACCAACAACGGTGAACAAAAGCAAGGAAGAGGTTTTTGCACAAACAGCCGTCCTCGACATCAAGGGATATGACGATAAAAACAGCCTTGCTGCATTGGCAGAAGAACAGTTGAGTGCCAAAGCTGCAGAAGATCAAAACGATTATGTTACCATCCCACAAATGGAAAAACACATAACCAAACTCAAAAAAACCATGGAAAAAGCTGCCAAAGACCTTGATTTCATGGAGGCTGCACGATTGAGGGATCTGATGTTTGAATCCAAAAAAAGGATGGAGGAGATGAAAGCATTGTCATAAAAAAGGCTGTCCCTATTCTGTTTTCAAATGGCATAAAATGTGTTTATTTTGATTGAATTGATTAAATTCACCATTCAACAACTTATTGTCATGCGTTACAGAATCATCATTTCCCTCGCTGTGTCATTGTTCGTATCTGCTTTTTCTCAAGCACAGCGCATCAAGCCAAGCCTGAAAGAAATTTCATTTAACAACCTTGAATCTTTTAAAACGCCCAGCGCCAACTGGAAAATCGTTGGTGATGTTCAAGCCGGGTACAGTGATACTGTTCTGAAAACAGCAAAAGGATTGGGCATACTGCACAACGATTTCAGCCGCTCCATTCAAAACAAGCCGGTACACAATCTATTTACAAAAATGGAACACGGGGACCTGTTGCTTGAATTTGATTTCATGATGGCAAAGGGTTCCAATTCCGGCTTTTATTTACAATCAAGATATGAGGTGCAACTGTTCGATAGCTGGGGAGTGAAAGCCCCCAGGTACAGTGATTTGGGTGGTCTTTACCAGACCATCAAAAAAGGGAATGGAATGAAAGGAAAGGCACCAATGAAAAATGCTGCATTGGCTCCTGGACTTTGGCAACACATGGACATCTCTTTCCAGGCGCCAAGGTTTGATGCCAACGGAAATAAAACAGCAGACGCTAAATTCATTTATGTAAAACTGAATGGGGTGACTTTGCATGAGAACATCAATGTAGATGGACCAACAATATCAGCAGGGCTTGAAGATGAGAAGCCCTATGGACCCTTGATGATTCAGGGAGACCACGGAACCTTGGCCATTAAAAACATGAAATACCTTGCACAAGACGACCTGAAACCAAATCTACATGATATCAGCTTCCAGTATTTTGAAAAATCCGCTACCAATTTGGCGGAGGCCAAGACCACAAAGCCAACCTTTCAAGGGAAGGCCAATGCCCTTGATTCAAGGCTTGCACCAGCAAGAGACAAGTTTCTGTTGGTGTTTGAGGGAAAATTGAACATCCCAACCGCTGATAGCTATACATTCACCTCACTTTTCTCCGGCACAGGAAGCTTTGAAATTGATGGTAAAAAAGTACTCGAGGCCAAGGACTTGTTTTTGAACGGAACTCCTGTAATGGGAACAGCAGAACTGAAAGCTGGCGAACACGCATTTAAATTCTGGATCAACAAGGACTTGGATTGGGCAAGACCCGGCCTTTCACTGTACATTGAGAAAGCCAACAGCAAATCAATTGCCCTCCATGCGTCGGCCTCCATGCCAGAACGCAGTCCCGCACCACTGATTGCGGTAAAAGCAGAAAGCGGACCCGAAATGATTCGCTCTTTCATGAACCACAACAATAAAAAATTAACCCATGTGGTTTCTGTTGGAGATCCTTCACAGGCGCATTATTCCTACGACCTCATGCAGGGAGGAGTCCTTCAGGTATGGAAGGGTGATTTCCTGAATACCACAGACATGTGGCATGAGAGAGGTGAACCCCAGACTGCAACAGCACTGGGAGCTCCCATTGTGCTTGCCGGAAATTGCCCGATCTATGAAAGAGGCAATACCAAAGACTCCATCGTCGATTACCAATACAAAGGCTATACCCTTTCGGCAGGGCTTCCCACCTTTTCCTACACATACAAAACACTCAGCATCAAGGATAAGATTCAGCCTGAAGGAAAAGGCCTGAAACGCAGCATCAGTATTACAGGAGAGGGAAAAGAAAAAACCATGATCAGGATTGCACAGGGCAGCAGCATCACGCCGCTTGGAAACGGTTTGTACAGCATAGGCAACCAAGCCTACTTTGTGCAGCTTGCAGCAGGCCAGTATCCTAAGCTTGAAGGCTATCTTGGTCAGCAGGTATTGCTGCTTCCCGCAAGCGAAACAATACAATATCAATTGATTTGGTAGGAAATCTGACATTTGTTGGTATTTTTGCAACAGATGAGACCTGATTTTCCCTTCAAATTGTTCAATGACAAAAGCGACACCTATGCTTGTCTCATGCAATCGCTTGCGGAAGATGCGCTAAGAAATTGATTTTTTCACAGGAATAATATCCTGTTTTCTTACCTCAATTTCTCATCAAACCCATTTCTACAATGGAAAGTCTTGAACAATTTCACCAAAAAATCAGTGAAAGGGCAAAAACCTATATCGGCTACCCTGTAGCCACGGACTACGACTATACCGAACTCTATCCTTTGATGCAATACAGCATCAACAATGTTGGAGATCCCTTCGTGGAATCCAATGACATGCACTGCAAATCATTTGAACGCGAAGTGGTTTCTTTTTATGCTGAATTTTTCAATGCGCCTGCGAACAACCACTGGGGTTATGTAACCAATGGCGGCTCCGAGGGAAACCTTTACGCCCTCTATCTTGCCAGGGAACTCTATCCCAATGGGATTGTCTATTACAGTGAGGCAACACATTACAGTGTTCAGAAAAACCTCCACCTCTTGAACATGAAAAGCATTGTGATCCGCTCCCAACCCAATGGCGAGATGGATTATGAAGACCTTGCCCAAATGATCCAGCTGAACCGCCAGCAATCTGTGATCATCATGGCAAACATTGGCACCACCATGACAGAAGCCAAAGACAGTGTTCCCATCATCAAGGAAACCCTGAACAAATATGCCATCAAAAGCTCCTACATCCATTGCGATGCAGCGCTTGCAGGATCTTATCTTCCCTTGCTGGGTGCCAGCGATTTCGATTTTGCGCATGGAGCAGACAGCATTGCCATCAGTGGCCATAAATTCTTCGG
>CANHSD010000174.1 GCA_947463105.1 Chitinophagaceae bacterium | reverse complement strand
TGTAGAATATGTACTTGTAGGTGGTTATGCGGTAATTATCAGAGGTTACAGCAGGACAACCGGAGACATCGACCTTTGGGTAAAGAGATCGCCAGAAAACTATACCAAATTACGCTCCGCAATTGTTCAATTTGGGCTTCCTGAGCATGCTATCCCAATTGAACAATTCCTTTCAGATGAATTTGATGTTTTTTCCTTTGGAAGACCCCCATACTCAATTGAAATCATGACGGCAGTGAAAGGTTTAGATTTCTTTGAAACCCACTCAAGCGCCACTCAGGAAGAAATTGATGGTATAACGGTAAGGGTAATCCACATCAACCAACTAAAACAGGCTAAAAAAGCCTCAGGAAGAAACAAAGACCTCAACGATCTTGAAAACTTACCCGAATAGATAAGCTTGACCCCTATCAGCTACTGCCATGCACCAATATTCCCCAAACTAAACTACCTTTGCACCCTGAATCTTAACCTTTCATTAACCCGTTAGGAGATACATTTGACCACACAAAATTGATTATGAAGCAGATACTAGGAATGCTGATGCTGATGGTTTCCCTCAGCGCCGTTGCACAAGTTAAAAAAGCCAAGGTAAAGGTCCAAGAGCCAAAGGCTCCCAAGGTTAAGCCAGATTATAGCAAAATCGACCTTTCCAAGCGTGCATCAGACCATTTCATGCTCCAGTTCGGCATCGCAGGATGGGGCAACAAAGACGAAAACAAGATTACCACCAAGGGCTTCAACAGGAGCTTTAACGGATATTTTCTGTTTGATTTCCCTTTCAAATCCAATCCACACCTGAGTGTTGCGGTAGGGCCTGGTGTCGGATCAGACAATATCTACTTTGACAATATGTCTGTGGACCTCAACACCAGAAACGGTGCCAGTTTCAAGCGCGATACCATCACCCAATACAAAAAACACAAATTGGAAACCAGCTTTCTGGAAGCACCCATCGAGCTCAGGTATTCTGCCAGGCCAGACAACATGAACAAAGGCTGGAAGTTTGCGTTCGGTGCAAAAATTGGAACCCTGGTAGGTGCCAAGGTAAAATCAAAGGTTGATCTTGATGCAAGCGGCACTGGCGGTTACATCAGCAAGGAAAAAGACAAGCGTTACCTCAATACCACTCGCTTTGCACTCACGGCAAGGGCTGGTTTGGGAAATCTCAGCTTTTTTGGAACATACACAGTTACCAGTTTCTTCAAAGAAGGACTGGGACCATCAGTAAGGCCTTTCTCCTTCGGATTAACATTAAGCGGACTTTAAAAACATTCATTTTTGCTCGAAAAATCAAGCCTATTCCAACAAGCTGAAAGAGCCATCCTGGTTGGGGTAGGACTAAAAGACCAAAAAGATCTTCAGATCAGGGAATACCTTGAGGAACTGGAATTTCTTGCCACCACTGCTGGGGCAACTACCGTAAAAACTTTCATCCAAAAGCTGCAACACCCAGATTCCAAAACCTATATTGGAAAGGGCAAGCTCGAAGAAATCAGGCAATACGCCGAGGGAAAAGACATCAGCCTGCTGATCTTTGACGATGAGCTCAGCGGAGCGCAGATTGGCAACATTGAAAAAGCCGTCAACATCAAAACCATCGACCGCAGTGACCTGATCCTCGATATTTTTGCCCACCGTGCCAAAACAGCACAGGCCAAGGCCCAGGTTGAACTGGCGCAATACCAATACATTTTGCCCCGCTTGCGCGGGATGTGGAAACACCTTGAGCGCCTTGGTGGCGGTATTGGCACCAGGGGTCCTGGTGAGTCTGAAATTGAAACAGACCGTCGAATTGTGCGTGAAAAAATCAACCTGCTGAGAAGAAAACTTGGTGAGATTGAGAAGCAGGCTTTCACACAAAGAAAAGAAAGGGGGGAATTCATCCGCGTGGCGCTCGTTGGGTACACCAATGTCGGCAAGTCAACACTGATGAACCTCTTGAGCAAGAGCGAGGTATTGGCTGAAAATAAACTCTTCGCAACGCTAGACACTACAACAAGAAAAATCGTTTACGAAAATACGCCCTTCCTTTTGAGTGATACAGTTGGTTTCATCCGCAAGCTCCCCCATCATCTCATTGAAAGTTTCAAGAGTACATTGGATGAGGTAAAGGAAAGTGATATCCTCATGCATGTAGTGGACATTTCCCATCCCCAGTATGAAGACCAGATGAAGGTGGTCAATACAACCCTTGCAGAATTGGGTTGTGCAGACAAGCCCATGATCACCATTTTCAATAAGATGGATCAATACGAGGACAGGACTTTTGACGAATGGCTAGAGCCTGAAGTGAAAGAGAACCTGCTCAGCGAATTGTTTAAACGCTGGCAAAATGAAACCCGCTCCAGCTGTGTTTTTGTATCAGCAACCGAAAGGAGAGAAATAGATAAACTTCGCACAACCATCCTCAGCCAGGTGCGTGAAATGTACGCCAAACGTTACCCTTACAAAACAGGATACCAGTCTATCGACTATGGCAACCAAGGAATATAAATGGGAGTTTGTTGCCGATTCCGTTGAACAACTTGGTTTTGGCAAATATGATATTGTTCAGGCCGAAATTGGCGAACGCACCATTTGCATTGCCCGTTTCAAAGACCAACTCTATGGCTTTCAATCGAAATGCCCACATGCAGGCGCCAAGATGGTCATGGGTTATATTGATGCGCAAGGCAATGCCGTTTGCCCGCTTCACCGCTTCAAGTTCTCGCTGCGCAATGGTTATAATGTAACTGGGGAAGGATACAACATGAAAACCTTTCCCATTGAATTGAGGGAAGACGGTTTATACGTTGGTTTTTAAAAATTATAAAAATAGAGTGATGAAAAGAATGCTGATTTTGTTGACAGTGATGGCAGGTTTTTCCAACGCTTCATTTTCTCAGGTCCCTGAACTAGATCCGGTGATAATCTCCTCGTCCATGCAGCAAAAAAGGATCAGGGAAACGGGAAGAAATATTGCCATCCTCACCAAAGAAGACATCAAAAATATTCCTGCCAATTCGTTGGATGAGCTTCTGCGTTTTGTTCCAGGAATTGAAGTGCAGCAAAGGGGGCCTCAGGGATCACAAGCAGACCTGATCATCAGGGGAGGAACCTTTCAGCAGGTACTGGTGGTGATTGATGGAATGCGTGCCAATGAGCCGCTGACTGGGCATTTCAATGCTTATATCCCAATCCTACCCGAAGAGATTGAAAGGATAGAAGTCATCAAAGGTGCTGCTGCAGCCATTTTCGGACCAGACGCTGTTGGTGGTGTAGTCCATGTAATCACCAAGGCCTTCACCCAGAACTTCGGAACAAAAAACAAGTCAGCCGCCGCATCGCTACAAGGCGGACAATACGGATTGTTCAATGGAAGAATTGCCCTTTCATCCAGCAATAAAAAATCATATCTCTCCGGCGGCCTGCAACAGAACAAGGCGAAGGGCATGCAGATGCGGGGAACCACCGGTTATTTTGACAACGATCTGGCCAACATCAGCTATGCAAGAAAATTAAATGATGCATGGCGATTGATGGTGAGGGCAGCAGCAGACAGCCGCGACTTCAACGCACAGAATTTTTATACCAGCTTTTTGAGCGATACAGCAAGGGAAATAGTCAGCTCGACCTGGCAGCAATTGGCACTGACCAGGACAAGCGAAAAGTCGACCTTCAGCATCCTGGCCAATGCAAGACAACTGAAGGATGTATACTCATTCAGACCGGTGAGCATTGCAAACCAAAACAGCACAAATCTTTTCAATGCAGACCTGCGCCATACGGTTCGGCTCAAGTGGCAACAGGCAAAATTCACCTCCGGGATGCAAGTCTTCAACAAACAGATTACTTCAAACGACAGGGGCAACCACAAACATTTGCATACCGGGATCTATGCCAACCTTCAACACCAACTACTGAATAAACTATTTGTGACGGAAGGCATCAGAGCAGACTGGGACCAAAGCTATAAATGGGCACTGATCCCCCAACTCAATCTTGCGTATACTGGCGCTTTGACAACCCTCAGGGCAAGCATCAGCAAAGGCATCAGGGACGCTGATTTTACGGAGCGATACAACAACTTTAACAAGCCCCTGGTTACTGGTGGAAGCATCGGCAATCCGGCACTGGAGGCGGAAAGAAGCCTGAACATGGAAATCGGTGCAGACCTGTTCCTGGACAAACCCGTTCAACTGCATGCAACCCTTTTCCAGCGCAACCAGGCCTCACTTATTGATTGGGCCACCACTGCATATGCAAACATGCCCATCAGGAACAACCTGGTTCCTACGGGCATTTATGCATTGGCAAGCAATATTGCCAATGTTGATACCAGGGGCGCTGAACTCGATCTTAGCGGCGATCACCATTGGGGGAAGGAAAAAAAGCTGAGGTGGAACAGCGGTATCACTGTTCTCAAATCGACAGGCAAGGGCAATTCGCAGCCATCGTTTTACCTTTCCTCACATGCCAGGTTGCTCTGGAATTCCAACATGAGGATATCCAACAAGTTGGGCGCAGTTTCAATGGGAACGGTCTATAAAAAGCGGAACAAACAAATGGCAAATGGCATCAATGCCAGCATCAGTCCGGAATATTTCACGGTTAACCTCCGCATCGAAAAATACCTGTTCAAGAAAAAAGCAGGATTGATGCTGCAGATCGATAACCTGACCGATGTTGCCTATTCAGACCTGCTTGGGTCAATCATGCCCGGGAGGTGGATGCAATTCGGATGCTGGATGAACTTGAATAAATAATTCGAGATGAACAAAGCCACCACTGTTGAAGAATACATCAGCAATATCCAGGAAGAAAAAAGGGAGGGATTTTTAGCCTTAAGGGAAATCATCCTGAAAAATGCTCCAACGGCAACAGAGGGCATCAGCTATGGCATGCCGGCTTACAAACTCAATGGGATGCTCATTTATATTGCCTGCCATGAAAAGCATTATGGCATTTATCCTATGTCTGCTGCCATTGTAAAATTTGCGGATGAATTAAAGGGATATACCACATCGAAAGGAACGATTCAAATTCCACACAGTGCAAGGATTCCAAAACAATTGATTGCTTCGATTGTGAAGTTCAGGGTGGCTGAAAATGCGAAAAAGGCGGTATCAAAAAAAGCAGCCAAGACTAAATAATCACTGGGATTTTCTGATTTCATAAACAAAATTCCACCGGGAGGCTTCCCCAAAATAGGCCACCTCCTCCTCTCCTATTTTGACGGCGCCCAGTTTCTCCATGGCTTTTTGAGAACGGATGTTGGAAGCACCTACATGGAAGATTACGGCATCAACAAACGTAAATGCATGTCCCAGCATCAAACGCTTAACCTGTTGATTGAAGGGCTTCCCCCAGCATGTACGGGCAAAAAAAGTATAGCCAATTTTGATCCGGCGATGTTCCGGTTCATGGTCATAAAACCTGGAGGAACCGATGGCTACTCCCGATTTGAGTTCTCTGATCAGGAAAGCCCCTCTGGATTCAATAGCACCGGTAAAATAATTCGAAAAAACAGGTCGCTGGTAGCGGTCGGGATTGGGATGCTGCTCCCAGATCAATGGGTCTGATGCCACAGCATACAACTCCTCAAAATGAGATTCAGCAAGCGGAATCAGCTGAACCAGGTCATTTTGGAGATGGGTTGGCTGGAGGTCTATGGGCTGAAATGACATGATAGGGCTAAAATAACGCTATAACCTGGTTATAAACGCGCATTTATGTAGGGCTACAGAGGACTTTCTGATTTTTTTACCCCACTATGCTATTTTTTGTTTTTGAAAAACAGGAAAATCCCTATTTTTGCAACCCCATTAGGGAAACTCCTCAGTAGCTCAGTTGGTTAGAGCATCTGACTGTTAATCAGAGGGTCACTGGTTCAAGTCCAGTCTG
>CANHSD010000173.1 GCA_947463105.1 Chitinophagaceae bacterium | reverse complement strand
TTGGTATCTGCTTCAATGAAGGATTTTCTTGCTCTTCCCGTTTTTGTTGTAATGACGATTACACCATTTGCACCTCTTGATCCATAAATCGCAGTGGCCGCAGCATCTTTCAGTACAGTTGTACTGGCAATGTCATTTGGATTGATTGCATTCAAAGAACCAGTAAAAGGAACCCCGTCTACTACATATAAAGGACTGCGGTTCCCATTCACAGAACCAAATCCTCTGATACGGATAGTAGCAGAACTTCCTGGTTGGCCGGATGAATTAATTACCCTGACACCTGCAACTTCTCCAGCCAAAGCCTGTGAGATATTGGAAACATTCTTATTGGTTATTTGCTGATCAGAAACAGTTTTAGCTGAACCAGTAAAGGCCTCTTTGGTGGTTCGAGTATATCCAACAACTACAACTTCTTTTAAACTTGCCTCAGTTGTAGTCATTTTCACATCAAAAATAGCTTTGTTTCCAATGGAAACTTCGATGGGGTCGTAGTTTAAAATTGAAAATTGAACTGTCTTGGCTGATGATGGAACTTTCAAAGTGAACGATCCATCTGCATTGGTAGTCGTACCTTGTGAAGTTCCTTTAATCAGAACAGAAACACCAGCCAAAACAGTACCCTCTTTTTGGTCAGTGACTTTGCCTTTAATGGTTTTTTCCTGCGCAAACGAGAAAGTCGTTGCGAAAAGAAGTAAAATTATACTGATCAATCCTTTCATAAAATGATAGATTTTTACTTAAGTTAAAAATTTGATAAATTTAGAATATTTGCAATAATACAATTTACTCCTTGAAAATGTTTAGAAAGGATGTGAAATTTTGTCTCGAACCCCTAAAAATTAGACAAAAGTTCGATATTGGTTAGTATGTTTTGGACTTTTTTTCCTCTGCTTTCGACAAAGATAGCCTCGCTTCCAGAAAACCCAAGGCTATACCCAGCGGTGGTGGCCTTCTCACAGGGGCCTATCTACCACCGGCCATGACTTTTCCTCCGGCTTTGCGGCTTCTAGGCTGCCTAAGCAGATTAACACCAGCATAGTAGTCATCCCAGGCCTGCTGTGGTGATTTATCACCCAAGCTTCCGTCTTCAGACTGGAACGATTGTGCAACATTGTGCTTGTGAAGGGTATCTGAATTCAAAAAATCTTAATTTTTGGATTGGGTTGTAAAAAGTAAATAGACTTTAGCATTATGAGAGGAACCCCTTTACCTACAAGGATTACAAGAGAGATAAAAAACAAAAAGGCCCCTGATAATCAAGGGCTTCTGTAATTTTTATACGTGGAGAATACCGGATTCGAACCGGTGACCTCTTGCATGCCATGCAAGCGCTCTACCAACTGAGCTAATTCCCCGAGAGGTGCAAATATATACAAAATGCTTATTCAACAACCACCTCATCCACAAACAACCATGCAGGATAGCCCTGACCGGGAAAACCCGACTTGATGATGCCATTGTTGGCGGCATGTATTTTGACAAACCTGGCTTTGATGGAATCAAAGGAAAACCCATGGTGCTGAACCCCCATCTGGCCTGAATCAGGATTGTTTTTGAATGCAATCTCCTTGTACGATACCCCATCAGCAGAAACTAATATTTTTATCGACGATGGCATATAAATCCAGCTGGAAGGAGCCTTGTAAAAACGGAGGTTGACTTTATTAATTTCTTCTTCCCTGCCAAGATCCAATATGCCTTCAAAATCTTGGCCATTCCATCCCAACCACTCATCATCATTGAACCTTGTCAGGCTTCCCATGATACCATTGATCAGCGCAGATGATCCACCCTTTCCGTATTGGGGAGCAGGGTCGATGGATAAACTCAATTTTCTTCCAGTGGCCTTGTTGATGTTGAAAAATGCAGTGCGTTTGTCTACCACCTCCCCTTCCACCATGGCAGCAATTTCCAGTTTAGCAGCTGCGGTAATGGTAAGGGGTTGATCATATGTTTTTTTCACAACCTTCCCTTGCGGTACGGTTACCGAATAAAAAAGGTTCTTCTTGTCAGACACCCCATCAACACTCACTTTCACGGTATTGCTCTGGGGGTCATACTGGCTTTTCAAACCAATATCATACATGTGCCTTGAATAATTCACGCCATGGCTTTCAAGACGTTTCAAATAGGGAATCAAACGGGTTGTAAAATGATCGAAGCCTGGCTTTTGCTTGCTCCAACCCACCTCTGCTAAAGCAACTGCCCTTGGAAACAGCATGTATTCTGCCAGGGCTGATGACTTGATATACTCTGTCCATAGATTTCCCTGAACGCCCTTTATGTATTTCGCTTGTTCGGCACTCAATTCAGCAGGAATGGGCTCATAGCCATAGACCCTTTTTAGTGGCAAAAAACCTCCCCAGGCAATAGAATCTGTTGGGTCTTCAGATTGGTAGAAATTAAGGTAACAATGGCTGTCCGGGGTCATGACCACATCATGCCCTTGTTTGGCAGATTCAATACCACCCTGGGTTCCGCGCCAGCTCATGACAGCAGCATTGGGGGCCAGGCCACCTTCCAGGATCTCATCCCAGCCAATGATGTTTCGTCCCTTGCTGTTGATGTGCTTTTCTATGCGTTGGATAAAATAACTCTGCAGTCCATGCTCATCCTTCAGGTTATACTTTTTAATCATCTCCTGGCAAAATGTGGAACGTTTCCAGGCATCTTTGGGGCATTCATCCCCACCGATATGAATATATTTTGATGGAAAAAGATCCATGACCTCGTCCAGCACATCGTTCATGAATTGAAAAGTATAATCCGTGGGACTGAGTACATCTGTGAAAACTCCCCAGGTTTCCTGGACCACCTTTGTTCCTGGTGTTTTCAATTGTTGCGTAGTCTTTGCAGCAACCATGTTATCACTGACCACGGTGGTCTCACCAGGAAAACAACTCAGGGCAGGATAGGCTGCTATGGCCGCACTGCTATGACCGGGCAATTCTATTTCAGGGATGATGGTGATGAATTTTCTTGAAGCATAAGCCACCAGTTCTTTGATCTGTGCCTGGGTATAGAATCCTTCGTAAGGCTTGTTGTCATTGCCTTTGCCTGGATACTTGTCCACCAGGGTGCCATTCCTCCTTCCACCGACTTCAGTCAATTTGGGGTATTTCCTGATTTCAATTCTCCAACCCTGGTCATCCACCAAGTGCAGGTGCAACCTGTTCATTTTCTGCATGGCCATCAGGTCTACCAATTTTTTGAGAAAAGAGATGGGCTGAAAATGCCTGGCAACATCAATCATGAGGCCCCTGTACTCAAATGCTGGGGCATCCATTATGTATACAACTGGCATTGACCACTGCTGATTGGCCACCATTCGATCGCTTTCAATTGCAGAAGGGAGCAACTGTAACAAGGATTGTACTGCATAGAAAACTCCTGAAGGATCTTTTGCAGTAACCAATACTTTGTCTGAAAGTACATTGATGGAATATGCTCCAGGCTTGGTGAGCGCCGGATCAAATGAGAATTGAATAAAATTAGATTGAGGAACCTGCTTGGCAACCTTCAACTGAAAACCTGCAGCTTTTGCCATTTTTTCATTCAGTGGTGATAAGGCTGACAGCATTGAAGCAGAGGCTTCAGGTGCCACCAAAACAGTCTGAGGCTTGATGATGAAATCCCCTTTGCCTTTCACTACCTTTTCAGGATATGGAATGAGCTGAACATCCTGGGCACCAGCATAAAAAAAAGAGGCAATGGCCAGAAATGCCATAGCCAATGATTTTTTGATTGTATTCATGCTGCAATATAATTGAATACAGCAATTGATAATCTGAAAACTAATACCTTTTTGGACCACGATCGTATCCACCTCCGCCTGCTCCACCGCGGTCATATCCGCCACCGCCACTAGTTGGCCTGCGATTTGCACCTCCCCCACCGGAAGTCCTTTCCTCGGCTGCCTTTACCACCAAAGGTTTTTTACCCAGTGAAATATCATTGAGGTTTTCAATGGCATCCATGGCTTCTTCCTTTACGGGCATGTCAACAAATGCAAAACCACGGCTTTTGCCGGTTTCCCTGTCCATGGCAACCTTTGCTGATTTTACCTCTCCAAACTTCTCAAAGATCTCCATCAATTCTGCATCATCAAGATCATACGGAAGACCGGCAACAAAAATGTTCATAAAAGAATTTTTACAAAGGTAAAGAGAAATAGGTATTCAGACTGAACCAAGTATTTCACTACCTTCAAACTACTGTAGTTCCTCTGCTAAAACCAATCATTATGCAATTTTTTTCATCCGAACATGCATTTCTGCTGGAAAGACTGCTCCCCCAGGTGTTGACGGCAACGCTTTGCGGATTCATTGTTGGTTATGGCAGGGAGATCAAACACAGGCCAGCGGGTATCAGAACCAATATTTTGATCAGCGTTGGATGCACGATTTATGCATCAATCGGATTTTATCTGGCAGAAATCTACCCATCAGTAGATCCATCGAGAATCATTGGACAGATTGCTACAGGAATTGGATTCCTTGGTGCAGGAGCTATTGTAAAATCAGATCAAAAAGTCAGTGGTGTAACCACAGCCGCTTTTATCTGGGCCAACAGCGGCATCAGCATCCTGATTGGTTGTAATTTTTACCTGATTCCCATTTCCATCACCATCATCATGGTATTGATTACCTGGCTATTTGAAAAAATTGAAAAAAGGGTTCACCGCGAACACATCAATGAATAAACCACTTACCTTATGATTCACTCGATCATCAAAGACAAACCAACCAGGCTTTTTCTGATTCTCGGTGGCTTTTTTGTTGCCAATGCATTGATTGCAGAAGTAGTGGGTGTCAAACTTTTTTCTTTGGAGCAAACACTTGGCATGGCGCCTGCCAACCTGACTTTATTTGGAGAATCCGGACTTGGATTTACCCTTTCAGCAGGAACCCTGACCTGGCCCGTTGTATTTATCATGACAGACATCATCAATGAATACTACGGTTTTCGGGGTGTCAGGTTCTTGTCCATTCTTACTGCAACTATCATTGGCTTCGCATTTCTTGTTTTCTATGGCGCTATTCATCTTGCTCCGGACAATTATTGGATGGGGTCACAAAAAGAGAATGGAGTGCCGAACATGCAGGCCGGTTATGCGCAGGTGCTGGGACAAGGGATGAGCATTATTTTTGCTTCACTTACCGCCTTTTTGGTAGGACAAATGGCCGATGCATCTGTCTTCAAAAAGATCAAGATCATCACCGGAGAAAGGGGCATCTGGATGAGGGCAACCCTTTCAACACTGATTTCCCAATTGATTGACACATTTTGCGTGGCCTATATTTACCTGTATTTTTCGCTTGGATTTTCTTTTCCAAGGGTAACCGCCATCGGGCTCACCGGGTATATCTACAAATTTGGTGTAGCCATTCTTTGCACACCATTGATCTACCTCATCCACAACATCATTGAGGAGTACCTGGGGAAAACCAAAGCTGTAGAAATGAAGCGATCAGCATTGGAAAAGTCCTAGGCAGAGTTTCTTCCTGCGTTGATAATGCCAAAAGAACACCGCATAACCAGCTTTTCATAACTCTTCCTCAGATCGGTCTGCAGGTTTCGCTCCTCCATCTCCCTTACTTTGGTAATGGCAAATTGCTGGATGGTGGTGATGGGCAAGACAATCCTTTCTCGGGTTTGAATCGAAAGCTGTTCTATCGGATAATTGGCCATGAGCTCCGTATTGCCGGAGAGCATGAGGATGTATTTTTTTGTCAACTCAAATTCACCTTCAATGGTTCTCCACAATTCTCCATACTTGGGATGATTCGCCAAAAAAGCGGTCAATGGAAAGAAACATTTTTTCATCGCCATCTCACAGTTGTCGATCAAGGTCCTGAAGAAAGCTGAACGCTTGTAAAGGGCTTT
>CANHSD010000172.1 GCA_947463105.1 Chitinophagaceae bacterium | reverse complement strand
TGAGCTTTTATTAAAGCAGATTAAACAGAAAAAATAATGCCATGCAACTTCTATTCATTTACATCCTCAAGGCAATCCTTGTATCAGGTATATTGCTTGGATATTACTGGATTGCTTTACGCAATACAAGGTTTCATTATTACAACCGCTTTTACCTGGTGGGCACTGTATTGTTAAGTCTGACCTTGCCTTTGCTTGATTTACAATGGTTTATCCTTTCTACACCTGAATCTGCCCCAGTTCAACAGGTTGTACAATACATTTACCAGTCTGACGGGCTTATCCAAGATAAACAGGGTTTGACATGGGATCAAGTGCTTGTATTCTCACTTTCATTGGTTTCTGCGGGTCTTCTTATCCTGTTTGGAGTAGGTGTAATAAAGGTATACCTGCTTAAATCAAGAGGAAATGTTACCGTGATGGAATGTTTCAATTTTATTGAAACCACATTGGACGAGGCGCCATTCTCCTTTTTCAGAAATCTTTTCTGGAGAAAAGATCTTCCTGTTCATGACGAAACGGGGCAACGCATGTTAAAACATGAACTAACACATATAGAACAGTATCATACTTACGACAAGGTTTTTGTTACACTGATGACCAATTTGTTTTGGATGAATCCATTTTTCTGGCTCATCAGGAAAGAATTGGAAGTGGTGCATGAGTTCATTGCAGATGAAGAAGCAGTTGCAGGCGACGATGCTGCGGTATTGGCAGAAATGTTATTAAAGGCACATTATCATTCAAACAGTTTATCAGTAGGACAATCATTTTTTTATTCATCCATCAAAAGACGCATTATTATGTTGACATCTTCAAAAAAAGTAAGCTACAGCTATGCCAGACGCTTGTTGATTCTGCCTGTAGCCATTGGTGTTTTGGTTCTTTTATCGTTTACCATTAAGGATTCTTTGTCGGATAATCCGAGCAATCAAATGGATGTATCGGGTATTGCGGAAAGCAAGCGTGATACCGTTCCTGCGAAATATCTTGATCCAAAAACTGGACAAATCAAAGGAAGTTTTCAAATCGATATCGATGGTGACATGGCTTCCTTTAAAGACATCAAGTCAAAAAAGGAATTGTTCAAAGTACCCTTGACTGAGTTGGCTGGTCTTTCAAATAAGAAGGTCTCAGCAGAAGGATCTCCTTTGTACACTGAGAAAAAAATCATGTTCATATCCGCAGACAGCATGTCTGCAGGAACTACATATATAACGACACCGGACGCCATTCGTTTACGTGGTGGTACAGATGGCTCGAAAGCTCCACGGGTTATCATCAATGGAAAAGAAATCTCACCTGCTGACCTGGATAAAATTGATCCGTCCACCATCATAGCAATTGTTCTCGATGCAGTAAATGAAAATTTCGTTTCAGGGAAAAACATGAATGGTATGACCTGGACGGACGCCACTTCAGCAGGTGAAAAAAAGATTGTAACTATGAAAGTTGATTCGGTGATGTTTGATGGAAATGCAAAAGTTGCTGTTCCCACGCAAGGAAAGGTCAGCAATATTCATATATCAGCTGATACATTAACTTTTAAAACTGTCACAGACAATAAAACAAATTCGAAAGTGAGTACCATCATAGTCAGGGCGAGTGATGATAAAGTTGTAGAAGAAGCTCAAAAAGATCCTAAAACACTAACTGTTACCACAACAGATAAGGACGGTAAAAAAACCATCACTTATGTGCAGAAATCAACAGAGAAAACTGAGTTGCCCAAGGACGTACTGTATATTATTGACGGCAAAGAAATGGAATCAGGAAGCATGAACGATGTTGATCCCAATACGATCAAATCAATCAATGTTCTCAAAGGCGAAAATGCACTAAAGAAATATGGTGAGAAAGGGAAAAATGGTGTTATAGAAATCACCACCAAGAAAAACTGATTCATGATAGATTCAATGTCTTTCCAGACATAGAGATCATGGGTTTTATGGTTAAAAGCGGCCTTTGGGCCGTTTTTTTTATTTTAAAAATGTAAAATATAAAATACTATATGTAAAGAAAACATTACATTTAGTAAAATAAACTTTATGTTGAAGCAGATTTTGTTGCCCAATCGATTCAAGCTGGTTGGTTGGATTTTGTTGGTTCCCTCCGCAATACTGGGTTTTCTTCTCATGTTGAGTGGTTTGGAATCCAAGTTCACGATCAAGTCAAAGGTCTTTGCACTGTATGACGATGAAATCCTGGGGGATAAAAGTCATTTTGGCATTATTTCCACTGACATCACCAATACCCTGGTGGGTGTTTTTTTTATTCTGGGCGCCATGATGGTTGGCTTTTCGAAAGAAAAGCAGGAAGATGAATACGTTGCCAACCTCCGTCTGTCTTCTTTGATGTGGGCTGTTTGGGTAAACTATGTTTTGCTTTTCCTCTCCTTCATTTTCATTTATGGAATGGGTTTTTTTCATGTGATGATTTACAACATGTTCACGGTGTTGATCATTTTCATTGGCCGGTTCAACGTTATTCTTTTGAAAAACAAAATGATTTCCACCGATGAAAAATAGCATAAAAGTGGAGCGGGCCATTCACGATCTCACACAGGAACAGCTGGCACAGAAATTGGGTGTCAGCCGGCAGACCATCCATGCCATTGAATCTAATAAATACGTTCCTTCCACAATATTGGCAATGAAGCTGGCCCGTTTGTTCGGCAAGCAAGTAGGGGAGATTTTTCGGTTGGAAGAGGAGGATTGATCAGGATGTTTTTTTGTATGTTTTCTGTAGCTTGATTCCTGCAGAAAAGATCCTGTCGCCCTGACTATCCAACTGATACACAAGATGCGCCCTGGTGTTGATCTTTTTTGTCTTGTATAGTTGCATTTCTGCAAATGCCATGGCCCCTGCTGAGAATCTATGGGGCCTGATGGAATTGATCCGGTAATTGGTTGAGTATAGCTGTCCAGATGTAATTTGTTGCACGACAACATTGAAGGTATAATTCTCGGGTTTTGAGGTGGTTTGGTATCGAAGGATTGACCCCGCTCCGATCTTGATTCTTCCTTTCATCATGTTGATGGAAATACCTGCGAAGGTTTGAATACCTGCGGTAACGTATTTTAGCGGAGCGCTCCTGAAATAGGGATTGGTTGCCGTGAGGGTAGCAAGATTGGGTAATGCCCCATCATGTGTGTTCTCTTTTCCTGTGTGGATGGTGAATGAAAAATCATTGTGGAGATTGACTTTTTTATTGATGCTGATTTCGTGGTTGATGCCAAAATTGAATCCCCCAATAGATTGGCTTTGGTGATGTGAGTACCCTGCATGGAATCCCAACATTCTTTCTGGAAATTTTATTTTCCGGGATACCTGCGCGTCAAGCTGAATGCTGATCTGCATGAAAAGCAGCATAATGTAGACCTTGAAAACAGCTATAAAGTAATTTTTATTTTTATATTTCATGAATCACTTTTTATATTTTGTTTGAAAAGAAAAACCCAATCCGGTGATCACATCTCCTCTGGTATCGTTCTGGAAGAAAATTTGAAAACCCAGTTTATTTTTCTTTGTTTCATATAGCAGCAAATCAGCAGTGATACGGTAACCAATGGAAAAACTATTGGGTTCCGTACCATAGATGCTGTAACTGTATTGGTTGTTTCCTGCCCCGATCAGACTAGCCCCATAGGTGCTGGAAGAATTGATTTGGTATCGGCCCACCAATCCTGCTCCTATCTTCAGGTCGCCCCGTTTGGAATAGCGGTAAATGGTAGGGATGGTCTGGATGCCGAA
Organism: Chitinophagaceae bacterium; assembly: GCA_947463105.1. Classification (GTDB taxonomy): domain Bacteria; phylum Bacteroidota; class Bacteroidia; order Chitinophagales; family Chitinophagaceae; genus Pollutibacter. Next base: position 2,146 of record CANHSD010000172.1, on the reverse strand, counting down.
AGTTACTGTCTGCAGCGCATTGTAAATGCTATTAACGAGCAACGGATATGCATTGGGCGCAGTGCTGACTTCCTGTCCTGAATGAATTGTTACACCCAGGTTGTTGTAAAATCCATAGCGTTTGCCCCATCTTTTTTCCATGCCGAATTCCATGTTAGTGCCCGACAAATCGCCTGTTCCATGAAAAGCCAAGTGCGCATTGAAGTTAAGTTGTCTGTCAAGCGTTGCAGTCTGTGTTGATGATGCTTTTGATTGTCCAATGTCTTCACAGCGCAAGATGACAATGGTATCATTCCCCTTTTTTTCAACTGCTATGGGATGCTGGTCAATCTTTTCTTTGTTGATGAATCCTTTCGTTGTTTCGATACTGAAATTTTGTTGCGCCTCGTCAGATGCTGGATTATTGTGCTTAATATCCTTGGTATTGTTGACGTTTATTGCATAGTACTTGTCTTTTAAATGATACTGAGTTTTGAATGCATCTTTCAATCGAGAAACATTTGTTGAATGATTTTCAATTTGGCTATCACTGTTTGGCAGCGCATTGCTGTTTTCATCCTTAATGTCAATACTATTATTTCCTGAAACATTATTTGAGATTGCAGCCGAAATATTTTGCCTGTTTTTATCAGCATCTTTCAATAATTGAATGCCTGCACCCGCTATTGCCATAGCCATGATCCAAAACCAAATCAGCGCTCTTCGTTTTTTTTCTTTTTGGATTCTTTTTTCAACTTTTTGCCAGACAGCCTCTGATGGTTTCATCTGAAATCCTTCCATCCTGTTTTCAATAGAATTTTCAAATAGTTTATTTTCCATTTTCAACATGTTTTTGGGCCAGGGATGTTTTTTCTTTTTCGATCCATTTGATCAATTGTGTTCTTGCTCTTTGGTATTGGGATCGCACACTGACGGTTTTTATATTGAGCATCGCTGCAATTTCTTTATGCGAATATCCTTCGATGGCATGCAGGTTGAATACGATACCATAGCCAACGGGGAGCTTTTTAATCAACTCAGCAATTTCTTTTGCTGTCAACAGAATTTCAACATCATCTGCTGGTGTTGGTATTTCATTTTCCGCAGTTGAATCAAGCTGGGTTAGCGGGATTTTTGATTTTTTGATTTCATTGATGATGGTGTTCACCATTATTCGCCTGATCCACCCCCCCAGATCACCAATCCCTTTGTATTGTTTCAGGTTTCTGAATACCTTGACAAAACCCTCCTGGAGCATGTCTTCTGCATCAGCCAGGGATTTACTGTAACGATAGCATACCGCCAACATGATCCCTGCATGTGCGTCATACAGCTCTTTTTGGGCTTTTGCATCTCCCTGCAAAACCTTTGCAATCAATTCTTTTTGGTCACTCATGCTGCTGATTACCTCTTTGACAAAGGAATGTCATAAACTGTTGCACCGGTGTTCTAAATTATTCAACTAAAAAAATAGTTGTTAAACTAAAAATGTAGTTATATGTTTGTGTAACTAAAAAGATAGTTGAATATGAACAAATCATTGACAAAAGCCGAAGAGCAGGTCATGCAGGTGCTATGGAGGTTGGACAAGGGATACTTGAAAGACATTGTGGATGCAATGCCGGAGCCCAAGCCGCACAGCAATACTGTTTCTACTGTCATCAAGATTTTGATGGACAAGGGTTATGTAAATCATGAAGTACATGGCAGGGTTCATTGTTATTCTGCCAAAGTGAGCAAAGAGGACTATTCCGGTTCGACCATCAGGAATATCGTGGATGGTTATTTTGAAGGGTCCTTCGCTGATGTTGTTTCCTTTATGGTTGACCAAAAGGATCTCAAGGTTTCAGATTTGGAACTGTTGCTCAAAGAAATGAAAAAGAAAAACTAATCAACATGCAGATACTTGTCTTTTACATGCTGAAAGTTGCATTGTGCAGTGCGCTGCTTTATGGGTATTATCTCGCCGTTTTAAAGGACAGGCAATTTCATTATTACAACAGGTTCTATCTGTTGGCTGTTTTTCTTATTTCTTGGATTATTCCACTGATAGAAATTGAGTTGACACCATTTCAAGGAGCGACCACTCCAGTCACCTATCAGCTGGCGGAAGTCATCGCTGACAACAACAGCAGTTTTGAGGGTATGATTGTTGACGATCAATCTT
>CANHSD010000171.1 GCA_947463105.1 Chitinophagaceae bacterium | reverse complement strand
TGGTGGTGTTATCGCCGATTTCCACACTGGTCACTTCCCCTTCAAACTTCAGGTCTTGGGGAGCGGCAGAAATAACTGCGCCAGGAAAAATCCTGCAATTTTTGCCAATGCGTGCCCCATCCATGATGGTTACATTGCTGCCAATCCAGGTACCTTCACCAATCTCAACGTTCTGGTGGATCACCGAAAAGGGATCTATTTTGACATTGGTGGCCACTTTGGCGTTATGGTGAATATATGTATGTGGATGGATCATGATTTCGTTCATTTAGTATTAGATACCTTCTCTCTTTACCAATTGCGCCATCAACATGGTTTCTGTGGTAATTTTATTTCCAACGTATACCGTACCGATCATTTCACAGATACCCCTGCGGATAGGACCGGCCAGTTCCAGCTTCATGATCAGCGTGTCGCCGGGAACAACTTTTTGTTTGAATTTGCAGTTGTCAATCTTCACAAAATAGGTATCATATTCACCGGGAGGAAGGCAGTTGATGGCCAGGATCCCCCCGGTCTGGGCTAGGGCTTCAACCTGCAAAACGCCCGGCATTACAGGGTTTCCTGGAAAATGTCCGGCAAAAAACGGCTCGTTAAAGGTTACATTCTTGATGCCCACAATATGTGTATCGCTCAGCTCAATGATCTTGTCAACCAACAGGAAGGGGTACCTGTGTGGCAATACTTTTTCTATTTGTGTGGTATTGTATACAGGCTGCTGGTTGGGATCATAAACAGGCACGTTTTTCACATGCTTGTTTTTCTTGATGTATTGCTTGATCATTTTGGCAAACTCAACATTGGAGAAATGCCCTGGCCTGTTGGCTATGATATGCGCCTTGATCGGATAGCCAATCAGGGCAAGGTCTCCAATCACATCCAGCAGCTTGTGGCGTGCGGGCTCGTTGGGGAACCGGAGTTCAAGGTTGTTGAGGTATCCCTCGCTTTTGACTTCAATGTTGTCTCTTTTGAATATGCCAGCCAGCCGGCCCATTTCCTCTTCGCTTACGGGCTTGTCAACCACTACAATGGCATTGTTGATGTCTCCACCTTTGATGAGGTTGTTGGCCAGCAATGCCTCCAGCTCATGCAGGAAACAGAAGGTTCTGCAGGGGGCAATTTCAGCCTTGAAATCACTGATGTCCTTTAGTCCTGCATGTTGTGTACCAAGCACGGGGCTGTTGAAATCAATCAATGTGGTAACCTTGTATTCAACTGCAGGCATGGCGACCATTTCCACCCTTTTGCCTTCGTGGTAAAAAGAGATATTGGTGTCAATCGTGTACCAGTGTTTTGCGGCTTCCTGCTCTGCAATGCCGGCTTTTTCAATGACCTCAACAAAAGGCTGGGAACTTCCATCCATGATCGGAATTTCCGGTCCATTGATTTCAATCAGGCAATTGTCAACACCCATCCCTACCAAAGCGGCAAGAATATGTTCTACTGTGCTGACTTTCGCTCCATTGTCTTCCAGTGTCGTGCCTCTTGAGGTATCTGTTACGAGGTCACAGTCTGCTTTGATCACCGGTTCTCCGGGTAAATCAACGCGTTTGAACTGAAAACCAAATCCTGCATTGGCAGGATGCAGCACCATGTCTACCAAAATGCCCGTATGCACACCGGTGCCTGAAATACTGATAGAGGTCTTGAGTGTATGCTGCTTGTCTGGGTTGAATTTTAAACTCATTCGCTTGAAATTGGCTGCAAAGATAAACCATTTTTCATAGGTGGAATATGGTTATAATATATTGAAAATCAATTTTTAGGAAGAAATGCTTCTCTTTCCTTCTGTAATTCGGCGATGGCAAGCTCCAATTCTTTTATTTTTTTCTCCAATTCTGGCAACCGCTTGAATACTGCCTTTGACCGGAGGGATTCCTTATAATCGAATGCTGGTGTACCGTCAACGGCTGTGTTTTCTGGCAGAATAGATTTGGTTATACCGCTCTGTCCGCCAACTTTTGTGCCATCAGCAACGCTGATGTGGCCAGCCACGCCTACCTGTCCGGCAATCATGACATTCTTTCCAATTTTGGTGCTGCCGCTGACACCTGTTTGGGCTGCAATCACACTGTTTTCACCTACTTCCACATTGTGGGCAATCTGCAGGAGGTTGTCCAGTTTTGTGCCCTTCCTGATGATGGTTGAGCCCATGGTTGCCCTGTCGATACAGGTATTGGACCCAATTTCAACATGATCCTCCACCACAACATTGCCCAGTTGAGGAACCTTGTTGTAGGTGCCGTTTTGCTGAGGGGCAAACCCGAAACCATCGCTTCCAACAACTGTTCCTGCATGTACGGTAACATGCATGCCAATCAGACAATCATGGTATAGTTTAACCCCAGGATGCAACGTTGAATGCTGTCCAACACAGGCATTGTTGCCGATAAAAACATGGGGATAAATCTTGGCGCCATCACCAATGACTGCATTTTCTCCGATGTAGGCAAATGCCCCAATGAATACATCTTTTCCAATGGTGGCGGAAGGGTGAATATAAACGGGTTCCTCGATACCCATCATGCTTTTTTCCTTCATTTGCTGGTAATACTGCATCAGTTGGGCAAATGATGAGTATGCGTCTTTGACCCTGATCAGGGTTGCATTGACGGCTTTTTTCAGCTGAAGGGCCTCGCCAATGATGATGATGCCGGCTGAAGTGGTATAGAGGAATTCTTCGTACTTGGGATTGGCCAGGAAGGCCAGGTCGGTGGTTTGGGCTTCTTCAATCTTGGCAAAACCACTTACCGTTGCCGAGGCATTTCCCTCGATTTGGCCATTGATCAGGGCTGAAATTTGCTGTGCTGAAAATTGCATATTCGTGTATTGCTTTCGACAGATGGCCTGAATGGATATCTTGAAGAGCTTGCTTTGCTCCTTAGACTGACCAAACCATTATTGGTAAAAACAAATGTAAAATTTTTTTACAGGACGGGAAAGGTTTTGATGGATGAGCGGTGCGTCTACCTGAGAGATGTCTCGAACCCTGCCATCCTTAAATAGAATGTTGATTCTTTCGTTATTGGGGTTGTAGAGGCTGTTTTCGGCTTCTCCAGTGAAAACCAGGAAGGAAGCATCCTCCTGACTCAGTGAGGATGAATGGGCGATGGCTGCTCTTTTTTCATGGAGTTCCTCCAGGGTGATGGGGTCGTTTTGCATCCGGAGTTTGAACAGTTTCCTGTCTAACAGGGCAGTGCAAAGGATGGACAAGACCTTGTCCGGATGGCTTCTCCATTTTTTGATGGCACTGGTCACATCACTGTCGTCCAGCCTGCAAAACAGTTCTAGGTCTTTCCTTTGCAGTTTCTCCATCTTGCCAAACAAGAGTTGGCTCAATTCGTTGTCTTGCGCAACTGCTGCGTCTCCCTTTTGATGCAGCCAAATGGCCCTTTCCAGCACCTTCACCAGGGTCATCTCTGCACTCAGTACTGTTTTATGCTGGTATACCTGCCAGTACATCAATCTTCTGGACACCAGAAATTCTTCTATTGTATAGATCCCTTTTTCTTCCACCATGAGTTGGCCATCATGCACCGTGAGCATTTTGATGATGCGGTCGCAACCAATCATGCCCTCAATCACCCCTGAGAAAAAGCTGTCCCTTGTCAGGTAGTCCATCCGGTCTACATCCAATTGTCCACTGATCAATTGGTGCAGGAATTTTTTTGGGTAAGTATTCTTAAAAATATCGATGGCCATGCCCAGCCTTCCCTCCATTGAACTGTTCAATTCTTCCATGATCATCAGGGAAAGGGTCTCGTGTTCGAGGTCTTTTACCACCATGGATTCCAGGGCATGTGAAAATGGACCATGGCCAACATCGTGCAAGAGGATGGCAATCTTGGCGGCCTGTTCCTCTTCCTCAGAAAATTCAATTCCTTTTTGCTTGAGTTCATACAAGGCATTGTGCATCAGGTGGTAGGCACCCAGTGCATGGTGAAGCCTTGAGTGGACGGCACCAGGATAGACCAGATAAGACATGGCCATTTGGTTGATTCTTCGCAACCGCTGGAACCATGGATGTGAGATGATTGTATAGATCAAAGGGTCGTTGATGGTGATGAATCCGTGGACAGGATCATTGATAATCTTCCTGTATGACATGTTAATACTGGTTTAAGTGAATTGGGCCGCCGCCGCAAAGGTATGAACGGCAAAAGGGATTAAGTTGATTAATTGACGTTGGTATCTTGTTTTTTTCTGACCTGGGTTTTGAATAAACATAAAATGATTATTCACAGCTATGGGTTAAAATGTTCACAACTATTCAGGTGCTTACCTGCATACCAATAGCCCATTCGTTAAATTTGTAAAAATACCTTTCCATGAAGTTAAGGTTCACTCCTTCAACGCTTGAAAAAATTGAGAAAATCGTTTCTGAGGCTGGCTATATCATCAGGTATGAAAGAGGCACATTCCAGAGTGGCTATTGCGTGCTTGAATCCAAAAAAGTAGTGGTGCTGAACAAATTTCTGCAGACCGAAGGAAGGATCAATACCCTGATTGACCTGGTGTCCAATCTTGCCATAACAGCTGATCACTTGAGTGTCGACAGCCGGAAGCTGTTTGAGGAAATTATCCTCAAACCTGAATTGAGCACGGTAGAAGCCTAAGCAGTTTTTCTTTACTCAACTAATACAGCCGCATTGTCGCTCAGCGTTGAATTTCTTGGAACAGGAACCAGTGGTGGTGTACCGATGATAGCCTGCAAGTGTGGGGTCTGTCATTCGACAGAAAAGAAAGACAAGCGCCTGCGCAGCAGCGTCCTGCTCAGGTCGGCCTCTACAACCCTGGTGATAGATACAACCCCTGATTTTCGCTACCAGATGCTCAGGTCATCGGTTGATCATTTGGATGGAGTTGTTTTTACCCATTCACACAAAGACCATATCGCCGGCCTTGATGACATCAGGGCGTATAATTTTTTTAGCCAAAGCCCCATGGAGCTTTTTGCCAACGAAGAAACTGCCGATGCTGTGAAGCGCGATTTTTATTATGCTTTCAGTGAAAAAAAATATCCGGGAATTCCTGATTTGAATCTTCATGTGATTGATGATCAGCCCTTTTCTGTTGGAGACTTGCATTTCATTCCCATTCAGGTGAGGCACTTGCACATGGGGGTAACCGGTTACCGGATTGGGAATTTTACATATATCACAGATGCCAATTTTATTGAAGAGACCGAAAAAGAAAAAATAAGGGGCTCTGAGGTGCTTGTGGTCAATGCCCTTCGGCAGGAAAAACATATTTCCCATTTCACTTTGCAGGAAGCCGTAGCACTGGCTACTGAGTTGAATATCCCCCAGACTTATTTCACGCATATCAGTCATCAGATGGGGCTTCACCATGAAGTAAACCAGTCCCTGCCAAAAGGAATGCAATTGGCCCACGATGGGCTCATCATTGCGGTGAATAAAACACCCTGATCCCGTTTTTTTCACTTGATGGCAAGGCCATTGAAGGATAGTTTTGCAGCATGGATTTCAAGGAACAAGTCAAGGTTTTTCTTGCGTTTTCCAAAAAAGAAAGAAGGGGCATTTACCTGTTGTCGGTGATTGCCATGATGCTGTGGATATTGCCCGTGTTTTTTGCTGAAGAAACCCCACCTGAGGAAATATTGGAGATAACACCACTTCAGCTCAGTGAAGCAAAAAAAATGCTCTCCACAAAGCGCCATGCATTTGCTTATCAAAGACAATATCGGTCTTCTTATCCAACTGTTGCAAAGCAAGAACCAAAGCGCTTTTCAAGGGAGTACAGTCATGATCAAGAAAGGCCTTTTGCGCCCAGGCAACAGCAGAAACCTTTACTCATCAACCTGAACGAAGCAGACAGTGCACAGCTAGAAGCCTTGCCAGGTATCGGTGAACGCTTGTCTGCGCGGATCATCAAATACCGAGACCGGTTGGGCGGTTTCCATGATGTTGCGCAGTTGAAAGAAGTGTATGGCTTACAAGACTC
>CANHSD010000170.1 GCA_947463105.1 Chitinophagaceae bacterium | reverse complement strand
TTTGCAATTGTTGAAGTACGCAACAGGTAGTAAGGTTGACATCTTCAACCATCCAAAAATAAAAAACATGGGGGAGTATATAGCCCGTTCTTATATTGGCAACGGATGGGTAGTCAATTTTGCGGATGCGTCAGCCAAGGGCGGTGGCAATGCAGGATTGGTCTATCGCTATGGGAAAGAGGTTCAAAGTGCAGAGATGATGGATTTCGCTGCCTATCTCCACAAGCGTGATACCGAATCCATTCTTGAAGGAAGGGACCTGTTTCGGGCATTTGAAAGTTTTTGGTCGATAAGGGAAATCAACAGCCGTGAAGCCAAAACTTCTTCTTCTGTCTATACCTGGTATCCTCAAACTGAATTCTGTTACATGCGTGCCGGTGATGTTTTTTTTGCAGCCAAGGGTGGATACAACAATGAAAGCCATAACCACAATGATGTGGGTTCTTTCATGTACTATTTCAAGGGAAAACCATTCTTGATTGATGCAGGAGTAGGTACCTATACAAAGTTTACGTTCAGCAGCCAGCGCTATACGATCTGGACCATGCAAAGCGATTACCATAACCTGCCCAAAGTCAATGGTTATTCCCAACCCAATGGGGCACAATTCAAATCCCGCAATGCCAGTTTTGATCCGGCGAGCATGTCATTCAAGTTGGATATTGCCAATGCGTATCCCGCAGAAGCCAATATCCGCAACTGGTGGATGCGTTATGCGCTGGCAGCAGATGGCAGCTTGTCTTTGACTGAGCAGTTTGAAGTCAACAACCCCGCAGCACCCAATGAAATCAATTTTCTTGCAGCCGTTGCTGCAGACAGCATTGCGCCCGGAATCTTGTTGTTGAAGAATGGCGAAGCTGCTGTGAAAATGGTTTTTGATCCCAAGGATTTTGTATTTAGCCAACAGCCTGTTGATATCAATGATATGAGGCTAACAAGGGTTTGGGGGAAAGCAGTTTACCGGATCAGCCTTAAGGCAAAATCCCTGCAGCCCAAAGGGTCTTATGCATTCAAGTTCATTCCACAATAATATTTTCATTTTAAAAGCCAACCATGCCATCAACATCATTTCTTGCCATCGTGTTTTTGTTCCTGTCCTTTGCAGGGTTTTCCCAGTCGGAAAAACTGTCTATGGATGCATTGATCAAAAGAAATCTTGCGCTTGCCAAAGACCAGTATGCATTGCTAGAATCAACACTGCCTGCTGATCGCATGCCCAAGTCATATAACATGCAAACCGAAAAACTCGAGACCAGTGACACGAAATGGTGGTGCAGTGGATTTTATCCAGGCACACTTTGGTATATCCATGAATACACAAAGGATGCTGGTACCAGAAAGGCTGCGGAAGCCAGGCTGGCTATTCTTGAAAAAGAAAAACATTTCACGGGCAACCATGACCTGGGCTTCATGATGTATTGTTCTTTCGGGAATGCCTACAGGATTACTGGAAATCCTTCTTATAAAACTACCATCGATACGGCCGCAATGTCTCTTGCTACCCGTTACAGGCCATCCATTCAATCCATCCAGTCCTGGGATTCCAGCAAGAATTTTCGTTGCGCTGTGATTGTGGACAACATGATGAACCTTGAACTGTTGACCTGGGTGAGCAACAATGGTGGTGATCCGAAATTCAGGGAGATTGCCACAACCCACGCCAATACTACCATTCAGCGGCATTTCCGTCCGGACAACGCCGCCTACCATGTACTTGATTACAGTCTTGCCGAGAACAAGTTGCTCAGGAAAACCACCTGGCAGGGTGCAAATGATACTTCTGCCTGGGCGCGTGGACAGGCATGGGCCTTGTATGGTTATACGATGATGTACAGGATGACAAAGGATGCGAACTACCTCAACCAGGCCAATAAAATTGCAACCTTCATCCTTAACCATAAAAATCTTCCGGCCGATAAGATTCCTTACTGGGATTTTGATGCTCCCCAAATTCCCAATGCCCTGCGTGATGCATCTGCTGCGGCCATCATGGCTTCTGCACTGATAGAGCTTGCGGGACATGCGAAGGGCGACCTCAGCAAAAATTATGTATCAGTGGCTGAAACCATGATCAGGACTTTGTCCACCGACCAATACCTTGCCAAGAAAGGAACCAACGGAGGATTTTTGCTCAAACACAGTGTTGGGGCCTTTCCTTTGAATGGAGAGATAGATGTGGCATTGACCTATGCGGATTATTATTTTGTTGAAGCAATGGGACGTTACATGAAACTCAAATCAAAAGGGTAACAGATTAAGCGCCTTACACGATTGTTCTCTGTCCAATAAAACATTGTTTATGTTGAAGGTATTTTCATTGTCTTTTTTTATCCTGGTTTCTTTTTTGTCGAGTGCGCAAAAGAATTGTCCCATCATCCCGAGGCCACTTGCGGTTACTGCATCCAACAATCAGTTCAAATTGGATCGTCATACAATGATCAAATTCAGCGACCCCAAGCTGACTGGGATAGCCAATTATTTGAAGGCTGAAATCAAGAAAAATACATCCATTGAATTGGATGCCCAACCATCAAAAAATAGCTCATTTGTATCGCTAGTGCTCTTGGCGAACAAGGCCCAAAACAACTCATCACCCGAAGCCTATTCAGTTGACATGAGCAAAGGCGCTATTGTTATTGCTTCATCGAGTGAAGCCGGACTGTTCAATGGCGTCACAAGCCTTTTGCAGCTGGTTCGGTTGGCAGAAAACAAAGCAGGTATGGTAATGTTGGATTGCTGGCAGATCAGGGATGCTCCTGGTTATGGCTGGAGAGGACTGATGCTGGATGAGTCCAGGCATTTCTTCGGATTGGAGAAGCTCAAATCACTCATCGATTGGATGGCATTTTATAAATTGAATCGTTTTCACTGGCACCTTACCGATGAGCCGGGTTGGAGAATGGAAGTAAAAAAATATCCCAAGCTTGCAACCATCGGTGGCATTGGAAATTTCAGTGACTCATCGGCACCTGCCCGTTATTATACGCAAGAACAAATCAAGGAACTGGTTGCTTATGCCGCCGAACGTTTCATCAACGTGATTCCTGAAATTGATATGCCCGGGCATGCCACTGCTGCCAACAAAGCCTATCCTGCATTCAGTGGTGGTGGATCGAAGGCACATCCTGATTTTACATTCAATCCAGGCAAAGAAGAAACCTATGGCTTCCTCACAGATATCCTCAAGGAAACAGCTTCGCTTTTTCCTGCCTCCATGATTCATCTCGGTGGAGATGAGGTGAATTTTGGTAATCAGCAATGGCCCCTTATTCCTGGGGTTAAATCATTGATGGCGGAAAAGAAAATGAAAGACCTGCGCGAGGTGGAGCTTTATTTTATGCAGCGGATGGCTGATACCTTGTACAAGATGAACAACAAATTATTGGCCTGGGACGAAATGGCCGATGTGGAACTGCCCCGAGACAAAACCATCATCATGTGGTGGAGGCATGACAAACCCGAACAGTTCATCAAGGCAATGGAGAAGGGCTATACCACCATCGCCTGCCCCAGGATTCCGTTCTATTTTGATTTTGTGCAAGACAGCAGCCATAAGCAAGGAAGAAAATGGCAGAAGGCTTTTGCACCCCTGGAATCGGTTTACGCATTTGATTTATCAAAATTCAATTTGACTGCAGAGAAGCAAAAACTGGTTGCAGGTATTCAGGCCAATATCTGGACCGAAACCATGCAAAACGAAAAGCGGTTGGACTATATGTTGTTTCCCCGCATGGCAGGATTGGCCGAGGCTGCATGGAGAAGCACTAGCACTCCCAAAGATTATGGCTTGTTCAAGCAAAGGCTTAAAGATCACCTGACACTCTATGCCAATGCAGGACTGTATTATTTTGATCCCAGTGCACCAACAAGCAAGTTGGAGCCATTGGGCCCTAAAAAATAAGTGTACCTTAAAGGATCATTTTTCTAAAGCAAATTAAGATGTTGAGCAAAAAACTGTTTCTGTTGTATGTGGTGCTATTCGCAATGTCATCCGCATCCGCCCAACCATTCATCAATGAAGTAAAGGCCTTTGCCAAACAAGACTCCATCAGCAAACCACCTGAAGGTGCCATCCTGCTGATTGGCAGTTCATCCTTCACCAAGTGGAAAGATGTGGGTGATTATTTTCCCGACAAGACCATCGTCAACAGGGCCTTTGGCGGATCTTCATTGCCTCACCTGATTGATTATGCCGAGCAGGTGATCTTCCCTTACAATCCTGCACAGATCATCATTTATTGTGGAGAAAATGATGTGGCTTCTTCCAAATCAATCACGGCAGATACAGTCTTGAACAGGTTCAAACGCTTACACACTTTGATCCGTTCACGCTATCCCAAAGTTCCTATCGCCTTTGTATCCCTGAAGCCCAGCCCGGTGAGGGTTGATTTTCTTGCAACAGTAAAAGAGACCAACAGGCTGATCAAGGATTTCTGCGCAGCATCATCCAAAACGGAATTCATTGATGTATTCAGCCCCATGTTGAACCCCGACGGGAGTTTTATGGAAGAGTTGTTTGTGAGCGATCGTCTGCACATGAATGCCAAGGGCTATATCATCTGGAAAAAAGTGATGGAACCATATTTGGTTAAAACAAAGGTTCCGGAGAAGAAGCCTGTGGCTGCCATCAAAAGACCCAACATCATTTGGTTGAGCACCGAAGACATGAGCCCACGAATTGGCGCTTATGGAGACATGACGGTGCCCACACCCAACCTCGATCGGTTGGCAAAACAAGGAACAAAGTATACCAATGTCTTTACTGCGGCGGGAGTCTGTGCACCCAGCAGGAATGCCATTATCACTGGCAGAGTACAGACCAGCAATGGCGGACACAACATGCGGGTACTGAACAATACCTATCCTGAGCAAACCGGTCTGCCCAAGAGTTATTCGGCTGTGATGCCTGTTGGGGTAAAGCACCTTGGTGAATACCTGCGTGCTGAAGGATATTATTGCACCAACAACGCAAAGACAGATTATCAGTTTGAGGAAGGCCTTACATTTTGGGATGAAAACAGCAACAAGGCCCATTATCGGAACAGGGCAAAAGACCAGCCTTTTTTTGCCGTTTTCAACTGCAACATCACCCATGAAAGCCAGGTCTGGGACCGTGCCAAACGTCCTCTGCGCGTTGATCCCAAGTTGGTGAAAGTGCCACCGATCTATCCGGATACGGATTCTGTGCGGTTGGATATTGCAAGGTTTTATACCAACATCTCCGAGATGGATGATTGGGTAGGAGAGAAGATCAGCGAGTTGGAAAAAGAGGGATTGCTGGAAAATACCATTGTCATGTTCTGGGCAGACCATGGCAATGGACTGCCCTATGTAAAAAGAGAGATCACTGATCGGGGATTGCGTGTTCCTTTGATCATCCGGTTTCCCAACAATGGAGAACATAAAACAGCTTCAGGAACCACAGATTCACGCCTGATATCTTCCATTGATTATGCACCAACAGTGTTGTCTCTGGCAGGCATTAAGCCGCCTGTGAACATGCAGGGAAGGGCCTTCCTCGGCACTTACGCCAGCAAAGGAAAGAACCAATACGTATTTGCCGCCCGCGACCGTATCGACAGCCATTATGATCGCGTGCGTTCTGTGCACGATGGTCGTTATCAGTATGTCTACAATTTCTTTCCTGAGCAGCCCAGCTATATGGACCTTGCGTACAGAAAGCAGCAGGCATCCATGCGCGACATCATCCGCTTGCGCGACGCCGGAAAATTGAATGCCGTTCAAATGCGTTGGTTTGAACCCAAAGGGACAACTGAAGAATTGTACGACGTGCTCAATGATCCTTATCAGCTCAATGACCTGGCAAGGGATACGGCATATGCTGTTACGCTGAACAGGTTCAGGGAGATATTCAACAAATGGCAGAAAGATGTGCCTGACCTTGGTGCCATTCCTGAAAAAGAATTGATCAAACAAATGTGGAATGGTGGAGCCAAACCTCCTGTGACGGCTG
>CANHSD010000169.1 GCA_947463105.1 Chitinophagaceae bacterium | reverse complement strand
TTAAAAGCCGGAAGGCTTTGCCTGCCGGCAACCAGTCCATTTACGATGACAATTCTAATAGGCTGCATAATTATTTTATAGATGAAAAAACCGTATCAACCTATGATGCAACAGAAAACGCATGGAGTTTAAACTTCTCCGCAAAGCCTAAGCTTACAGAGTTTTGGCAGGCCAATAAATTTATCTCACCTTTTGATAGCGCTCTTTATATTATAGGTGGATATGGACAATTGAAATATAAAAATCTTGTTCAGCGCTTCAGTTTTCGGCATAATACATGGGAAGTCCTTCAAACCAAGGGTGATTTTTTCATGCCCCGTTATCTCTCGGCTTTGGGCACCAATGCTGACGCCGATACTGCTTACATCATCGGAGGATATGGGAGTAAAACGGGGCATCAGACTGTAAATCCTACCTATAATTTTGAGCTAATGGCTTACAGTGTTGCTGGACGTTCGTTCAAGCACATTTATCATTTTAAACAACCAGAAAAAGAATTTTGCTTTGCCAATAGCCTGATTATCAATAGTAAAGAGAATCAATTTTATGGCTTAATTTTTCCGAATGACCGGTTCAATTCGCATCTGCAGTTGATTCGGGGTTCCCTGAGTTCACCTGATTATGAGTTTTTGGGAGACAGCATTCCATATGCTTTCCATGATATTGAATCTTTTGCAGATTTATATTATTGCCCTTCAAGTAAAAAATTGGTAGCAGTAACTTTGGAGAGTGTCACCAATAAACCAACCAGCGTAAAGATTTTTACGATTGACTTTCCACCCAACAGGCTAATTGTGACTCAACCAGTCAATGCCAGCGATAAGTCGATGGTTTATTTATTTTCAATCCTATTTGCATCAATCTTATTGATCATATTAATTTATGCTTTGCGCAATAGACGAAAACAACCTTTGCAGCCAGTTAGCGACATGCAATTCCCTGTTGTACCATCTCAACCGGCTTCTCAATCATTGGCAGCTGAAGACAGCTTGTCACGTCATGCATTGTACGAAAATGCAAATACATCTTCTTCTATTTTTCTTTTTGGTCATTTTGAAGTGATTGATAAGGAAGGAAACGATATCACCCGTCAGTTTACTCCCCTCCTCAAGGAGATATTTTTATTGATCCTTATCAACACGTTTAGAGATGGAAAAGGCATTTCTTCGGATAAACTTTATGAAACCATTTGGGTTGACAAGCCAATAAAAGATGCCAGAAACAATTTTTCAGTTAATATTGTCAAACTTAAATCAATTCTCGAAAAAACAGGGGTTACCCACATTTCCAAAGAAACAGGGAAATGGCGTTTTGAGATTCTCAATAATTCTATTCATCTTGATTATCAATATTTTTTACTGCTTGCCGAGCAGAAGCCAAGAGATATTGACAAGCATTATGTGAGCGAATTGTTGAATCTCTTAAACAGGGGTGCTTTTTTAAGAGAGGCCCAATATTCTTGGTTGGATGATACCAAGGCCAATGTGAGTGATTTTGTAATTGGCACCATCCTTTCCTATACTTCAACAGCCAGATTGCAGTCTGAGCCTGATTTTATTTTAAAGTTGGCCAATTGTATTTTTCAATTTGATCAAATGAACGAGGAGGCGCTTGAACTAAAATGCCGCTCCTTGATCATTCTAGGTAGGCATGGGCTATCAAAAGAGACCTATTTAAATTACATGAAAGAATACACAAAAAATTACGGAGAGGATTTTGAAAAGACTTACGCAGAAATTATAGGACAATAATAAAAGAAGCTGATACTTATGACATTATCATGCATATTTCAGTAGAATGTTTAATTAATTTACCTATTAGTTGATTTGTTAACTCTTTTATTAATGTGGTAAACATTAAATTGTAGTATTAACAACCAAATTGCTAGCTGTATGAGTAAATTAATGATGTTGGTACTGATGTTATGTACATCTGCTCAGATCTATGCCCAGACGAAACAGGTAAAAGGAACAATAGTTGATGCCGAAGGAGTGCCATTGGTTGGGGCAGTAATATCTGTAAAGGCTAATCCCAGCAACAAGGTTTTATCAAAAGCAAACGGCCTATATCAGATTAACGTATTGGATGTTGAAAAGGGAGTCCTTGTTTTTTCTTTTGTAGGATTTACAACACAGGAAATCTTAATAGCCAAGCGCTCAGAAATAAACGTAAAACTAATCCCCAGTCAAGAAAAATTGGCTGATGTGGTCGTTGTTGCCGCCTTAGGTGTTACCCAGAAACAAAGGGCTGTAACTTATGCTTCTCAAACTGTAGATCCAACGACGCTTACAGAAGCAAGGGACTTGAATTTTTTAAACGGATTAACCGGTAAAGTAGCTGGATTGCAGGTAACAGGCACTGGACAGCCTGGTTCCAGCGTAAGGCTCACTTTGCGAGGGGATAATTCATTTTCTGGCAATAATCAGCCGTTAATGGTAATTGATGGTGTACCTGTTGAGAACCCGATTGGAACAGCTGGTAATCTTGACTATGGTAACCCCATTTCCAATATCAATCCAGACGATATAGAATCCATCACAGTGTTGAAGGGTCCCAATGGTGCTGCATTGTATGGTGCCAAAGCAGCAAATGGAGCTATTTTGATAACGTTGAAGAAAGGGAAACCTGGTGGAGACGGAACCCTGGGTATTGATTTTAATCAAAGCGTACAAGGGTATAAGGTAACTGCTTTTCCAGATTACCAAAATGTGTATGGAGAAGGAACTGGTATGCGATTGGCCCAGAACAATGGCAATACAATCAATAAGAACAACGGGGCTGTTAACATGGGTAGTTTCAACCAAAGCTGGGGTGCACCCATGTTGGGCCAGCCCTATAATTCTTTCAGTGGAGTACCTATACCCGAAGGATATGTTCCCCAATCAGCCAATGTGAGTGATCTTTATCAGACGGGGCTCACAACGTCATCGAATTTATCCATAAGCAAGTCTGATGCCAATTCCGCATTTAGGTTATCGTATGGGTTTACAAATGGAAATGATGTTGTCCCCAACGTAAACCTTGTAAAGAAACATAACCTTTCTATTGCTGCTACCAGAAATGTAGGTAAAATTTTGAAGGTTGAATCAAGGGTTAATTATACCCATTGGAATACAAAAAACCGAATGGTTAAAAATTTGGATCCAGGAAACCCCTTAGCCACCTATGTATATATGGGGAGAAGCACAAGGTTAGATGCTTTTCTGCCATATAGAGACGAATTTGGCAATTCTCCTGTTACCAATCAAGTGAACAATACTGAAAATCCATATTGGTCTATTTATGCCAATTCGAATGAAGATACCCGCAGTGCAATCAATGGAGCAGTTGTTGCCACTGTAAATATTGCAACAGGTTTAAAACTGAGGAACCAGATCGTAGCCGACATGTCCACGGTGGACAACTATGTACATAAAGAGCTTGGAGGAAGACTGGTTCCATTGGGCAGCTATTCTAATTTATTGTCCCGACAAAACAACATGTTTTATGAATCATTGGCGATGTATACAAAAAGGTTGGGCGATGATTTTAGTTTGGATGCTTTAGCAGGATTTAGTGTAAACGATATAAATGTATTGGCCAGGTCAGCATCAATTAGTGCCCTGCTGGTTCATAATATGCCAAGTATTGGTAACGCTAATTCTGTACCTACTGCATCAGAATCTTTAACAAGATCAAGGCAACAGTCTGCTTATGTAAAATCAACCATTGGGTATAAGGACTTTTTATACCTGGATGTTTCTGGAAGACAGGAATGGTCGTCTACCTTGCCTTTGAGTAACAATACTTTCTTTTACCCGGGAATAGGTGCCAACGTAAACTTTTCGCAGTTTATAAAAAATAAAAATTTTATATCATCAGGTAAATTAAGGGTTAACTATGCCAGAGTTGGTAACAGTACCAATCCGTATCAATTGATCAATACCTATAGTACATTGGGCTTGTTTTTGGGAAGTCCATTACTAGCCTATACCAATCAACTGAAGAATCCTGGTTTAAAGCCTGAGCAGCAAATTTCAAGGGAAATCGGTTTAGAGTTGGCTTTATTTAAAAATAGGATTGATTTTAGTGCAACCTATTATAGCAATAATACCATCAATCAAATAGTCAATGTACAGACGCCATGGGAAACTGGGTTTAACAATAGAATAATCAATGCTGGAGAAATACAAAATAAAGGGTTTGAGCTAAGTGCAAATGCAAAAATCATACAGAAGAAAAATTTTTCCTGGAAAGCGGGATTGAATTTTTCCAGAAATGTAAACGAAGTAATTTCTATATTACCCAATGTAAGCAGGATTCAATTGGGCGGCAGGTTAGCCGTCTCTGTTAATGCCATGGTAGGTCAACCCTTTGGCATTCATTTAGGAAGTGTACCATATAAAATTGGTGATACCACGCTTGTTGCTGCTGCAACTGGTAGAGATATCATTAATCCCAACCAGATTACTGGTAATCCACGCCCCGATTGGATTGGAGGGATTTCAAACTCATTTTCATACAAAGGCTTTAGTCTCCAGATTACAGCTACTGTTAAAATGGGTGGTGTAATATTTTCTGAATCTTATGGGCGAGCAGTCTTTCAGGGAAACACCTTAACCTCGCTTGAAGGGAGAGACGCGTTTTTATTGAGCAATTTTATTTTAGGTGAAAATGATAATGAAAGAAGAAATATAGGCCAGACTGTTGGCACTACCGTAACCCGTTATGCAGATTCAAACCGAATTAAAGGTGCTGTATATGTCAACGCCTACATACCCAGAACTGGCCCAGGAGGAGTTCTTTTAACCGATGCCAAGGGAAATTTGATGGTTGGTGATAAATTTATGGGTTGGATAAGTCCAACAACATACGCCAGTGATAACGTTATAAGCAATGTGCCTGCAATTACTTTTGATGCTACTTCAGTTAGGATCAGTGAAATAATATTGGGTTATATGTTCAATAAAAACTTTTTTGGGAAAAAGAGTTTTGTAAAAGGCACATATGTAGCATTAACCGGCAGAAATGTATGGCAGATTTTCCAGGCAACTCCACTTGGTATAGATCCTGAATCTGTAACAGGGGCAGGAAATGGAACCATGGGTATTGAATCTGGTGGATCTTTTCCGTTTGCAACTTTTGGTGCTTCTATTAAATTAAGTTTCTAGTCAATCATTTAAAATGATAAAAATGAATAGGAGAATATATTTACTTGTTGTGGTGCTTGTCACCATTGGTTTGTCTTCTTGCACAAAAAAATTTGAAGAATTAAATACAGACCCTACACAATTTATCAATGCTACACCTGAAGCTTTGTTAGCCGTTTCAGTTAAAAGAACAGGGGATTGGGTAGGGGCAACCGGACTTAATAACGGCATCAATGTCAATATGTGGGAAATTGCCAATTTTGGATCCGCTGTTGGCAGATATGCCAACGCTGATCAAGGAGTCTGGCAAAACTTTTATGTAACTATTTTGCAGAATTTAACCCAAATTGAAACACAATTTGGCAAAGATCCTCTTTATGCAAACAGGGTTCAAATTGCAAGAATTTGGAAAGCGTATGTTTATTCAATTCTCACAGGATATTTTGGCTCAATCCCACTAACTGAAGCAAATAACACCAATTACCTCACTGAAATAAATTTTGATTCAGAAGATTCTGCTTATGTCAAAATATTGAAGATGTTAAAAACTGCCAGTACCACCATCAATGTGAGTAGCACAAAAGATAGGCTGGCGTATGATGTTGTATATGGAACATCCGGTACACAATTGCAAAATTGGGTAAAATTTGCCAACACACTTCGATTAAAGATTGCATTAAGATGCAGAAGAAATTTAGGATCATTGGCAGATGCCGAAGTAAGAGATGTTATGGGCAATGAAGCCGCCTTAATTGGATCAGAAAATGAAACTGCCAAAGTAGCCTATGAAAATGTAATAGGTAATGAAAATCCGTATTATAAAACCTATATCAGATCGAATTTCACAAGCTTTTTTCCTAGAATGTCTGATATCATGTTCATGTATTTAAGGTCTTATA
>CANHSD010000168.1 GCA_947463105.1 Chitinophagaceae bacterium | reverse complement strand
TATTGGAGGATTGGCTTCAGTTTAAGTATCGCTTCATCATTTCGCTGATCTTCATGTGATAATACATATATACATTTCGTAATATCAAAATTCAACTTCCTCCTCCAATAGAATAAGGCCGGATTCAAATCACTGACGATTGTGGCGTACTATACCCAAGAATCACCATTGATGGATCTTAATAAGTAATCGATCGCAGGAACTACATCGTCTTTTGATGCTACTCTATGTCCCATGCTATCGTTTATAAATATTTTATACCTATTTAAAAACCTGTCCATATAGGTATCGTATTGTATAAAATCATCTTCTCTACCTAGAACAACTACCTTACTAATACCATGACCATCTTCTAAGTAATAATTTCTGTAGGATTCTAAATTGATATTATCAGAGATAGGATACTTATCAAGACTTATCACTGGATCTAGACATGGGTTGACAAGCACTACTGGTAGACTATACTTGTTAGAAAAGTAGTTAGCCATAAAACCTCCTAGACTACTACCTACAAGATATACATTGTCATAATTTCTAATCGTATCTTCCAGTATAGGAGTCAACTCCTTAACACCTAGATTAGCATCTTTAGTATTGTAAGCAGGAGATATGATATCATGGTTTGGATAACTATCCCTTATGATAGTAGAAGTTCTGCTATTACCTGTAGAATTATACCCGTGAAAATAAAATATTGCATTGGATGCCATGTTACTTATTTTTTATGTTATGGTTGATTGTATACAACAGTATGCAGATTAAAAGATACCTACTCCGTTTGCCTGAGCATTTCATCCAAAAACAACTTCATTTTAATCATCTCCTCATCATTTTGCTGATTATCATCTCGTAACACATTCAAGCATTGTGTAATATCATAATAATGATACTCCAGCCGCAATGGCATGGGGTTTCCATTGATGCCCTTGACGGCTACCTCCAGCTTATCGTATTTCCTATCATCCTTTACAACCAGCAACTGTCTTTTTAATTCCCAGCTTACATCCCGGCCCTTAGAAATCAGGTCCATGACCTGATACTCCAGTGACAAATAATCATTCATCGGCCCGGCAGACTCCAGTATGACGGCTTCCTCAATGCTGTTTCCCATGCCGCCGCTGATGGGCAGGTCTTTGTTAAATGCCTTCATGAGCAATTCTCTGATATCCATGGTTGTAATTTTTTTAAAAGTAAAGGGCAAGGCCTTACCCTATTGGAGGTCACCAAAGAGTTTAAAAAATGAATTACAATTCTTACTCCAATACGTAACGGACTGGCCGTTCGCAGATTCATGACCCCGGGAAAATGGCTGGGCGGGCATTGGGGACGGGAGGTATGGGGGTTATTAGTAGAGAAAAATACCTTCATCATCTGGTGAAAACACCTTTATACCATTTGAAAACTGATGCAGATTTGTGCTAAAACTTATGGATCTGCGGAAAGGGTTTGTGGAAGAAGTCAAAGACATCATTGAAGATTCCAGGGTAAAAGCGATAAGAGCTGTTGATCACGTTCGCGTCAAAATGTACTGGGAACTGGGAAGAAAGATTGTTGAGGAGGAACAGCATGGTATGGGGAGGGCTGAGTATGGTGCATACTTGATCAAAAAACTCTCAGAACAATTAAAAATAGAATATGGTGCCGGATTTTCTAAGCGACAATTAGAGAATTCAAGAAAGTTTTATACAGAATATCCAATTGCGCAGACAGTGTCTGCGCAATTGACATGGAGTCATTACTTAATATGTTTGAGTATTGAAAATCAAGCAAAAAGGCAGTTTTATGAAACAGAAACCATTAAAAATTCATGGAGTGTAAGACAGCTTGAAAGACAGGTTAACAGTCAGTTTTACGAAAGATTATTACTGAGTAATGAACCTGAATCAGTTCTCTCTGTTGCCCGCTCCGAAAAGAAAGCCGTCGACGCAAAAGAGATCATCAAAGACCCCATGGTGCTGGAATTTCTGGGTCTCAAACCGGATTCCTCATATTATGAAAAGGACCTTGAATCTAGGATCATCTCTCACTTGCAGGAATTCCTGCTGGAACTGGGAAATGGGTTTGCATTTATGTCACGACAAAAAAGGATTCACCTGGATGGAGATGATTTCTTTATTGATCTTGTTCTTTATAACAGATTACTGCAGTGCTTTGTCATCATAGAGATCAAAACCAGCAAGATCACCCATCAGGATATCGGACAGCTTCAGATGTACGTCAATTATCACGACCGATATGAAAAGAAAGATCACGAGAACCCAACCATCGGCATACTCCTTTGCGCTGACAAAAACGATACAGTAGTCAAAATTTCTTTACCGGAAAACAACCAAACAATTGTCGCCTGTAAGTATCAGCTTTACTTGCCTACTGAGCAACAGTTGCTGGAAGTGGTGCGGGGGATTGAGTAAGGTTGAATTTGGATGTTTATCGGTTTGAAATTCCAAAGCGTCGGATCTTCAACACGCAAGGAGTTGAAAATCTCGTTTTACTCCGGTGTTTTCACACTTGAGATGCTGTGGCCTGCTGGCATCTTTGCAACATGAATCGTGAGGTGGAGATTGAAATTGATGCATTGACGGAATCTGTGGTGGAGGTTTCAACAGGAAAAACATTCAAGACAGAAGTAACTGAGGTTACTAAAGAATTTCTCAATTCCTTCCACAAGAAAAATGGATGGAAATTCAATTGGAAGATAGAGGCAAGACTTAATAATCGCAATATTTTCAAACTAACATTACATTCAAAAAAATCTATATTGTTAGGATTAATTTGTATTGAAACCAAAGAGGATCACATTCATATCCACCTGGTAGAGAATTCCCCAGAGAATGTTGGAAGAGCGAAAGTCTATCAAGGTATTGGAGGCAACCTCTTTGCCTTTGCATGCAAAAAATCATACGAAAAAGGCTTTGATGGAGTTGTTTCTTTTCATGCAAAAACACAGCTGATTGAGCATTATTCAGTAACTTTAGGTGCACTGTTATTTTCCAATAACAAAATGGTGATCCCTGAAAAAAACGCCTATTTACTCGTTTGCAAATACTTTGCACATGAAAAGAAATGAAATCCATCCGGAATTACTGAATATTGATCGAATGAAGTCAAAACCTTTTACAAAGAAGGATTTTGACAGAGTTTCTGCATTCATTAAGGAGTACAAGGAAAACAATGTTTTTGATGATATTGAATGTGATGTATTACAAGTTAAGCTAACGCCTGAATCCGACAGGGAAGTTTCGGAGTTCATCAAAGCTTACAAGGAAAAAATGGCGGCAGCAGAGAAAAAAAGGCGGCCAAGAAACAAGCGCTTGTAAAAAACAACAGACATTAGCATCATCACTAAAACTGCAAGCTTGCATTCCGGCTTTACATCCAACCTAAACACTAAACAAAATCTACATCACTTCTCTCAATGCCTCTACCTGGACAGTCTCTGTGGACTGTATACAGCTCCAACCATAGACAGCACCGAGGCCGGCTCCCCGCAACCGGAACCAGTCAATACTTTCTGGTCGAAAGAAAAGGATGCCTATCATTTTTCTTTGTATGGCAATACAGCAGAAAAAAACTACACAGCGAAGAAGCCTTCTTCTCCCTGACAATCAATAGGAATTCGCGCATTGCGGAGGTGAGGTATGGGAGTTATTGAGGGATGGCTTGATATAGCGTTTGAATAAGCGAAAAATCTCTGCTATTACCGGTGTTTTTCACAAGGCTATGCATTTCACTGGTAGCATCTTTGGGCAATGAAAAGAGTGTTACTGAGGCCTACTGCAGATCTGGTGTTCAAGCGGATATTCGGAAAAGAGAAGGAGATTGCAATTGAATTTATCAACCTGTTCATCAATCCACCAAAACCTGTTGTGGACATCACATTTCTGGAGCAGGAAATGCCTGCTGACCTGCGGGACGGGAAAGTGTCTGTTGTGGACATCCGCTGCACAGACAGCAACAACCAGCATTTCATCCTTGAGATGCAAGTTGTCCATCATGAAGGATTCCTGGATCGGCAATTGCTTTATGCCTGCAAGGCCTATGCCATGCAATTCTTGTCTGGCGTGAAATACAGCGATCGGCAGACTGTCTATCTGTTGACAATTATCGACAAGGAAATCATACATGATACAACATTATGGCTGCATCCTTTTGCCGTCAGACATGAGGAGTTAAATCACATCTCTATTCCCGGATTGCAGATGCGAGTGCTGGAATTGGGCAAGAGAAAAAAATTAGGTAATTTCAATATGGAAAATCCTTCTGACCGGTGGATGGCTTTTCTCGCAGAACCTGAAAAACTGATCACCATGCCCAAGTTCGACATTTCCGTTTACCCCAATCTGATGAAGGCTGTTGATTTACTCGACAGGTCAAACTTCACCATGGCACAACAAATCGCCTACGACAACCACCTTTTTGCTGTGGCTGACATCAACCAGTCCCGTATGGAAAGCTTTGATCAGGGCTATGATGAAGGATTGGAAAAAGGCCTTCAATTGTCTATTGCCATTTACAAAGAACTTCATTCCGGAATACTTTCCGTTGAAGAAATTGCACTAAAATATTCCATCACAGTAAGTGAGGTGAAAAAGCTTGCTAAAGAATTTGAATAAATCCCTGCGTTTCTTCTGGAGGTGTCTCGTCCTAGAAAAACCTTACACTGTTAAAAATTAATCCTGGATTTACTTTACAGTGGTATAGATAAACCCAAAATCCTGTCAATGCTTGAAGGTATTACTATTATTAATACGATTTATGCTAGCATAAATCGTATTGTTTAATTAAATAAAATGAATGGATATTAATTTATTGATTTACAGATTCAGTCCGTTCAAGATATGGATAATGTTTCCACTGTTTGATAAAATATCCAGTCATTTCATGGGCAGCAGAAGGAGTTAAATAATTTAAGCTTGCATGAGGCCTTCTATTGTTATATACTTCAATATTCGATGCAGGTAAGGTTTTAGCCTCATCATGATTTTGATAAATCCGCTTAGGGGAAAATTTATTTTAGAGGGTCAATTTGCGTGGATTTTCCACACATAATCCGCAGCACAAAGAAAGTTATATATAACTTTGTTTCTGGAACGGGTGAATACAGAAATTAAAAAATCTAAACGGTAAAAGGTTTTATCAATATCAATACTAAGAAACTATGAACTGTAAAATATGGTATCTGTGTATTGTTTGTTTTGCAATAGCTGCCCGGCAAAAGTTGTTGGCGCAACAAACAAACAAGGCCAACATCATTTTAATTTTTGCTGATGATTTGGGTTATAAAGATGTGGGCTTTACAGGCAGCAAAGTATTTGAAACACCCAATATAGATGCGCTGGCAAAACAGGGAATGAAATTTAACAATGCCTATGCAGGTGCAGGGAACTGTGCACCATCAAGGGCTTGTTTATTGAGTGGAAGATATACACCACGTCATGGTGTGTATGCAGTGGGCAGCAGCACCCGTGGACCAAAAAAAGAAATGAAAGTAGTGCCCGTGCCCAACACCAATTACCTGGCTTCTTCATTTGTAACAGTTGCTGAAGCATTACAGCAACAGGGTTATGCAACCGGGTTGTTTGGCAAATGGCATCTTTCATCCAATAAAGTAAAAGGCACGTTACCAACAGAGCAGGGCTTTAATGTTTTTTTTGACAGCAGAAAAGAGAATCCCAATATAAAAAGAGATAAGCCCAAAGACCCGAAGGGAATTTATTCATTAACGGATTCAGCTATAGCATTTATGCAACGTAATCAGCATAAACCGTTCTTTGCTTTTTTATCGCATCATGCTATTCATTCAAACATAGAAGCAAAACCTGAAACCATTGAGCGATTTAAAAAGAAAGGTCTTGATAGTAAAGAAGCTTTGTATGCTGCCTGTATTTTTGATTTGGATGAAAGCATAGGTTTATTGATGGCGTATTTAAAAAGATCAGGACTTGATAAAAATACCTTGGTAATTTTTACAAGTGATAACGGAGCCACACGACAATCATCGCAGGAACCATTGCGTGGAAATAAAGGTAGTTATTATGAAGGCGGT
>CANHSD010000167.1 GCA_947463105.1 Chitinophagaceae bacterium | reverse complement strand
GAGATGCATAAATCAGGTGAAGTCGTTTCTGGCTTTGTTACCAGCAAAACCAAAGGTGGTCTTATCGTTGACATCATGGGCATGGAAACCTTCCTCCCAGGATCACAAATCGACGTTAAACCCGTTACCGACTACGATCAGTTTGTTGGCAAAACAATGGAATTCAAAGTGGTTAAGATCAACGAAACCATCAAGAATGCAGTTGTTTCTCACAAAGCACTTATCGAAAGCGATATCGAAGCACAACGTGCTGAGATCATGGGTAAACTTGAAAAAGGTCAGGTACTTGAAGGAACCATTAAAAACATCACTGATTTTGGAGCATTCCTTGATCTTGGTGGCGTAGATGGTCTTCTCTATATCACAGACATCAGCTGGGGACGTATCAACCATCCTTCTGAAGTGCTCAAGCTTGATCAGAAACTCAATGTCGTTGTCCTCGACTTCGATGATGAGAAACGCAGGATCAGCCTTGGTCTTAAGCAATTGACTCCACATCCTTGGGATACACTTTCAACAGAAATTGTTGAAGGCGCAAATGTTAAGGGCAGGGTAGTCAACATCGAAGACTATGGTGCATTCCTTGAAATCACTCCTGGTGTTGAAGGACTTGTTCACGTAAGCGAGATCACTTGGGCAAACACACCTGTGAATGCAAAAGAGTTCTTCAAGCTGGGTGATGAGTACGAAGCAAAAGTGGTAACGCTTGACAAGGACAGCAGAAAGATGAGTCTTTCCATCAAACAACTTACATCAGATCCTTGGAACATCATCGAGGACAAATATCCTGTGGCCAGCCGTCATACAGGCCTTGTTAAAAACATCACGCCTTACGGTGTGTTTGTTGAACTTGAGCCAGGCATTGGTGGCATGATCCACATCAGCGATCTTAGCTGGTTGAAGCGTTACAATCATCCTACAGAGTTTACCAAATCAGGAAGTCAGATTGACATCATGATCTTGAACATCGACAAGGAAAACAGGAAGCTTCAACTTGGGCACAAACAACTCGAGGAAGATCCTTGGAATGCCCTTCAAGAAACTTTTGCCATCGGTTCCACACATGAAGGAACTGTTGTTAAAAAGGATGATAAAGGCGCTGTAGTTCAGCTCCCTTACGGTCTTGAAGGATTCGCACCTGCACGTCATCTTGCAAAAGAGGATGGTAAAACAATTGTTGCTGATGAAACTGCCCAATTCGTAGTGATTGAATTTGATCGCAATGAAAAGAGGATTGTGTTGAGTCATGCACGCATCTGGGAGCAGGTTGCTGCTGATGAGAAAGAGGCAGTTGTCAAGGAAAAGAAAGCCGATGCAGCAAAAACCAAAAAAGCTGTTAAGGACATTCAGAACAAGGTTGAGAAATCAACATTGGGCGACCTTGGTGTTCTCGCTGAACTCAAGAAGAAAATGGAAGGCGGAGAATAAGGAAACTTATCATCCACTGACATCAAACAATAAGGGTCCTGTGCAAATGCACAGGACTTTTTTTATACCAGCAATGCAGTAAAATCTTTCGCGGTGAGTGAGCGCAATGAGTTGAGCCTGAGGTCTGCAATATTCCAACGCTCCTCGTGATACTGGTCTGGGTGAGGAACAACAATGCATTTCATCCTTGCCGCTTTCGCAGCAATCATGCCATTGAAAGAATCTTCGAAGCAGATGCAGGCAGCGGGATGGCTACCCAGTTCGATAGCACAGTTGATGAATACCTGGGGGTTGGGTTTCCCGTAGGGTAAAAACTCTGCGGAACAAATGGCTGAAAAATACTGTTGCATATTGGTTTTATCAAGGACGGCTTTGATCAGTGCTAGGGGAGAAGAACTTGCAAGACCCACTTTGAGAGAAGATTGTTTGACCAACTCCATCGTTTCATCAACCCCTTCCATCATGGCTCCGCCGTCCATTACTTTGGCGATCACAAGATCTGTAATTTCTTTTTCAGCAGATGGAATGTGGGCTTGGTCAATTTCAAAGACATCAAACCAATGCTGCAGAAATTCTTTTGTTCTAAGACCAGTTGACTCAACATATTGTTCTTCACCAATGGTCATGCCAAATTTCATCAGGCATTCCTGAGCAGCTTGATACCAGAGCGGTTCTGAATTGATCAGCAATCCATCCATATCGAAGATGGCTGTGGTTGTTTTCATGCACAATTGATTTTCAATAAAATTAATCTTTTAAATGCTTAACTGAATGTACAAATGAAAAGATCAAATCTTCACATATTGATAGGCGTAATTGAATAATCCTTATCTTGAATATTCTATTATGATTGATAAACTTAAGGATGTTAAGTTGGTGAGGAAGTTGGTGTACGCCTTCGTCGGAATATTCACTTATCCTGGTCTTGCTATCGTCAATAAACTCAAGATCAGTGGTACGGAAAATATAGCGTCACTTCCCAAACAAAATGTATTGTTCGTGAGCAACCATCAAACTTATTTTGCTGACGTGATTGCTTTCCTACACATTTTTTGCGCTGTAAAGTGGGGCAGAAAAAATAGGCTGGGTCTTCCTTTTTATTTTCTCAACCCATTTGTAGATGTCAACATTGTCGCTGCAGAAGAGACCATGAAAGACAACTTGCTCACCAGGCTATTTACATTGGCCGGTGCCATTACCATCAAAAGAACCTGGAGGGCTGCAGGAAAAGATGTCAAACGGGAAGTGGATACAAATGATTCTTCCAAAATCAATGATGCATTGGCCAAGCGGTGGGTTATAACTTTTCCTCAGGGTACAACCAAACCTTTTGCTCCAGGCAGAAAGGGTACTGCGCATATCATCAAGACAATGAAACCAGTTGTGGTTCCAGTTGTTATCAATGGTTTCTGGAGGGCCTTCAACCGGAAGGGGTTGAGGTTCAAAAAAAAGGGTACCTTGCTATCTGTTAATTTCAAAGAACCGCTGCAGATCAATTACGATCAATCTGTAGATGAGATCCTTGAACAGATCATGGATGCCATAGAGCAAAGCAAACAATTCATGCTGCAAGGGAAACACCACCACGAGATTTCTCCTGCCTGAAGCATTAATGCGTGAACAGGGCTTTCAGTTCAGTTGCGTCCTCTGCTTTCATTTTCTTTGCAAGTACCAGCCTCAGCTGCCTTCTTCTCAGCGCTCCATCATAAACTTTAATTTCATCCTCTGTTTCAGGAGTCAACCCAGGAACCATTCTTGGTTTTCCGTTGGGGTCAAGTGCTACAAAAGTCAAATATGCTTCATTGCTTTTGTATTTGTACTGCTGGGTAAGGTCTTCGCCCCATACGGTGATATGGACTTCCATGGATGATTTGAATGCCCTTGATACCTGTGCTTCAATATGCACTACCTGACCAAGTTTTATGGGTGCATCAAAGGACATGTTATCTACTGAAACAGTTACGCATGGAGCATTGCAATGCCGCCATGCAGCCATTGCCGCTGCGGTATCCATCCAGTACATCAGACGTCCTCCCATGAGGTTTCCATAAAAATTGGTATCATTAGGGAATACCAGTTCGGTCATGATCACATTTGATTCAGAAGCTTTTTTAGGGTTCATTTTCGCGTCTTTTAAATGATTGTTTTTTCAGCCCCTTGTAGAAATGCTGGAGAAATATCTGCACCAATTCCAGGTTGCTCATCCAGCTCAAGGATATAATTATTGTAACGTGCTCCATCCATTACCGGATCGGCAAGATGCCCAAGCAGGCAAGTGTCAAGATCGTAGAACTGGATGTTTTCATGAGCCATGGCCAGGTGCACTTTTGCTGTAAGTGCCAGGCGGCTCTCCACCATGCCGCCCAGCATGCAGGGAATGCTGTGTGCAGCGGCAGTATCAGCTATTTTGATGGCTTCAAGGATGCCGCCCGATTTCGCCAGTTTTATGTTGATGTAACTGCAGCTGTCACTGGAGATCAGTCTTTCAGCATCAAAATGATTAAACACACTTTCATCTGCCATGATGGGAATGGCAACATTTTTTTTCAATGCAGGCAGCAAGGGGTCAAGATGGTGGTGCATGGGTTGCTCACAAAACGCAATGTTGTATGGCTCGATTGCTTGTAGTGTTTGCAGTGCCGTAACATAGTCCCAGCCCTGGTTGGCGTCAATGCGGAGCTGGATGTCAGGTCCAACAGCAGCCCTGATTTTTTGGATCCGCTCAACATCTTCCTTGCCATTTTTACCAAGTTTTACCTTGATGATGCGAACGCCTTGCTCAACGAACGCAATGGCCTTTTCTGCCATTTTTTCCGGGCTGCTGATTCCGATGGTGAGGTCTGTTTGAATTTTCTTTTTCTGACCTCCAAGGAACTTATACAATGGTATGTTCAGCGCCTTTGCGGAAATGTCGTGCAGTGCCATGTCAAAAGCACTTTTGATGGTGCTGTTGAAAGCAATGTGCGCATGCAACTCATTCATTCTTTCTTCAATGGCACAAGGATTTTTTTCTTTTATGATACTTGCGAGTTCCCTTCCTACATGAAAACAACTGTCTTGGGTTTCTCCTACCAGCATCGGGAATGGGCTGCATTCCCCAACACCGAATACATCACTATCAGTATTGATTTTTATGTAGATATTCTTGGCCGCATAGCATGTTTCTGTTGCAATTACAAATGGCTCCATCGGGATGGTCAGCCTGCTGATTTCAATTGAACTGATCTTCATGGCGCTGGGGTATAGTGTTCTTTTGTTTAGGTCCTTTCATTTTCAAAGGTAAAGTTTCCCATGCTTACCACTGTCATTAAACATATTAAACAAAATCAATTCTCTAATGTTGTATTTCAAATCGATGTATGGAAAAGCTCAATGGTAAAAAGGTTGTTGTTGCAGGCGCTACAGGTGGAATCGGATCCAGTTTGGTAAAGCTGCTGGTTCAAAGTGGTGCAGAAGTATTTATCACAGGAAGAAACAATGAAAAGTTGTCCAACATCGCCTTAGCACATGGGATTCCCTCTTCTCATTTTTTGGCAGTCGATATCAGTGATGGAACCCAGATGGGGTTATTGGCTGACACTGTATTGCATCAACTCGGAACGCCAGATATCCTGATCAATGTTGCGGGAATAGGCATCATCAAACCAATGGAGCAATTGTCTTTGGAAGATTTTTCAAGGTCCATTCAAACCAATTTGGTAGGAGCATTTCTTTTTGTGAAATCGTTTCTGCCGGCAATGAAGGAAGCAAAAAAAGGATTGATCATCAATATTCCCGGGGTGTTAGGGAAAGTGCCCATGGCTGGTGCTGCTGCTTATTCTGCCAGCAAATACGGCATTGTGGGCATGATGCAAAGCATCAGGGAAGAGTTGAAAAGAACCGAGATAAGGATTACCAACCTGTTTTTGGGTGGCGTTGATTCTCCTTTTTGGGATGAAATCGACCTGCGGGTACAGAAGGATAAAATGATCCGTGAAGAGGAAGCGGCAAGGTCAATTTGGTTCCTTTGCCAACAGCCTGCAAGTGGGGTTGTCAGTGAAATGGTCTTACAGCCCTTTAACCACCAGGCCATCTAAAGCATGGTACCTTTCAGGAAATAGTAGGCGCAGTTGAAGTAAATGATGACGCCCGTAACGTCTACCAGGGTGGCAACAAAAGGAGCGGAGGAAACGGCAGGGTCAGCTCCCAATCTTTTCAGCACAATGGGCAACATGGAACCTGAAATGGTGCCAAACATGACTACGCCAATAAGGGAAACCCCAACGACCATGGCCACCAGAAAATAATGGGCTCCATATACTTCCGGGAATATTTGGGACCATACCATCACCCTGGAAAAACCGATAATACCCAGAACTGTGCCCAGCATGATGCCAGAGACAATTTCCCTTCGCATGACCTTCCACCAATCTTCCATGGTAACTTCACCAACGGTAAGCGCCTGTATTATCAGGGAGGATGCTTGAGAGCCGGTATTTCCTCCACTTGAAATGATCAGGGGGATGAAGAGCGAAAGAATCAGGGCCTGATCCAGCGCATGCTCATAGCTGGCCATTGCAGTGGCTGTAAGCATTTCACCCAAAAAGAGGACAATCAGCCAGCCTACCCTTTTTTTGAAGAGTTTAAATATTGAGATTTCAAGG
>CANHSD010000166.1 GCA_947463105.1 Chitinophagaceae bacterium | reverse complement strand
TTCTTTCCTTGTAGTCAAAACAGACCATGCTTGTTTTGATGGTAGCAACTTCTATTTCCTCTTCATTTTTCAGTAGTTTGATCAGGTAGAAACAGTCAAATGATGCCCTGGACAGGGTGCCGATGGCCAGGGAGATGCGGATTGTATTGCCATGGAAAAGCTCATGAAAATACTCAACATGCGCTTCAGTTAGTACCAGGCCGAATGGGCCAAAATGTACTTCAGAACAGCCAATGGTTGGAAGAAAGCGCATTCTTGTTTCCTGAGCAAAAAGCAAGTACCGATCATTGCCTACATGCCCGCCATAATTGATGTCTGACACCTGTACCGTCATTTCAGTCTGGAAGCAAAATGGAGAAGGGATTGTTAATTTTCTATTCCTCATGTGGCTTATCGTGGTATTTGCTTAACCAGTATCTTGTTTTTACTTGAATCTTTAATGAGAATATGTTGTGTATCCGTCAATGCTGCCTTTATGCCTGTGCCTTGTATTGATTCAATCAGTGCATGCCTGAACGAGTTGTTGATCATTGCGGTTGTTAAGAGTGCCAGAAAAGCAATCATTGCTGCGTAGCGTAAAGCAGGCCTTAGCCAGTGAAAAGCCCGGGGTGCATGGTTGTATGCTGTCAAAGAAAGTTTCGATGAAATGCTTTCCCAGCTCTCAGCGGGTGGGCTGGCAGCATGGTGGTACAAGGAATTTCCATCCTGTTGGAGGGTTTCTTCAATTTCATCCCATGCAGTTGGTGGCGGAGTTGCCTGGTATTCGGCTAGTTTTTTGTTCCATTCCATGTGTTACCCTTTGTCTTGATTTCTGCTGCCAATTTTTTCTTGCAACCAGGCTTTTGCTCTGGCATATTGAGACTTGCTTGTTCCTTCCGTGATATTCATCATAGTTGCAATTTCTTTGTGAGAATATCCCTCTACCGCGAAAAGATTGAATACTGTCCTGTATCCGTTTGGAAGCTCACTGATCAACCTGATGATATCATCTGCCTCCAATGTATCCAAAGCGGAAACTTCCTGATTGGGAATATGCTCTTCCTGGTTTTCACTGATGGCATACAGTTGGTTTTTCCTCCTGTAATGTTCAATCGCTGTATTGACAAATATCCTTCTCATCCAACCCTCAAAGGATCCCGTAGCTTTGAATTTACTGAGGTTTGTAAATACTTTTACAAAACCATCCTGCAAAATATCTTTGGCGTCTTCACTATTGGCTGCATACCGCAGGCAGATTCCATACATTTTTGGTGCGTATTTGTCATACAGCTTTTTTTGCATGAAAGGGTTGCCGAGTAAACAGCCTTCTATTAAGTCGAGTTCGTTGGACAAATGGTTGCTTTGCATATCAATTGTTTTCTAGAGAACCCAGGAATGATGTCATTTTCTCTATGGCCTTTTTCCGGTGGCTGATGGCAGATTTTACTTCAATGCCGAGTTCTGCAAAGGTTTGATCATGTTGTGCGGGCACGAAAACAGGGTCATACCCAAAGCCAGCTGTGCCTGAGGCGCTGTCAGTAATGGTACCTTCACAATCTCCTTCGAAAATATACTCCTGGCCATTTAGTAGGAGTGAAATCACTGTTTTAAAACGGGCCGCCCTGTTGGCAATTCCTTTCATTTCTGCAAGCAGTTTCTGCAGGTTGTCATTGGCGTTGGCATGCTCACCTGCATAGCGTGCAGACCTGACGCCTGGTGCGCCGTTCAATGCTTCCACCTCCAGTCCGGTATCTTCTGAAAAACAATCCATGCCGGTAAGCCGGTGTATTACCGTCGATTTTTCCCTTGCATTTTCAAGGAGGGTTTCATGCGGTTCGGGTATATCTATTTCTAACCCAGCTTCTTTTAAGGTGATGATGTCGAACTGTTCGCCCAATATCGCCCTTATCTCTTCGGCTTTGTGCTTGTTGTTGGAGGCAAAAATGATTTTTCTCATGAGGGAAAAAGTTGTTTGAGGCATTGCCAGAGTTGCATTTTCAACTCCTTGTCGGCTTCAATGGTATCTAATTTTGGAGCAGCAAGGTACCGTACTTCCTGGAAGGATTGAACCTGAAAATGAGGAAAATTAATGGGAAGACCAATGGCTGCAGGGCTTATGCCAAAAAGGATCAACTGCTTTTGCTTGAACTGGCTGAAAGTGGCTTTGTAGTCGGGCAACTCATCCTGCCTATTCGCAATAATGCTATAATTAGCTTTTTCCAGCTTACAGGCTTTCATGATATTGTTCAGAAAGTCCAGCTGTTGGTGGGGCAACGCTTTTCCTTCTGAGAGGGAAACAACAACTGTGTCAACGGGTGCCCCCGCTAACGTTTCAGTGATTGCAGTTGCTGGATTATCTGATGATGAATCGGGAAAATTCAAATCCACAAGGCAGTTTCTGAAAATGTCAGAAATAATAGAAATCGGCAATTTAATGGGTTCTAGTTGGTCCATATTCAGGCTTTCCTTTGTACTTGCAGATTGATTTAGTTACTTTGTAAAAATTTAGGGTATGCAGACAATGGGTGACATAAAGGTAACAAAAGCCTCGACATCAAAAAGGGCATCGGTTGATTTCGCGAACCTGTCATTTGGAAAAATCTTCACTGACCATATGCTGGTAGCAAAGTACAGCAATGGCAGTTGGCAATCTCCAGAAATTGTCCCATACGGACCAATCAGTTTTGACCCTTCCATGGCAACGATTCACTATGGCCAATCCATTTTTGAGGGCATAAAGGCCTATCGTTTGAAAACTGGCGTGGAAGCCATTTTCAGGCCATATGATAATTTCAGAAGGTTCAATAAATCTGCCTCGCGGATGGAGATGCCATCGGTTCCTGAAGATATTTTCATAGGAGGAATGAAGCAGTTGCTTCAGGTAGATGCTGCATGGATTCCTGAAGAATATGATCACTCCCTTTATATCAGACCCTTCATGTTTGCAACAGATGAGGTTATTGGGGTCAACCCATCTACCACCTATACATTCATGATTATTTTGAGTCCTGTAGGCCCTTACTATGCGGCTCCGATGAAAATCTACGTCGAGGAATTTTATGTTCGGGCCGTACCAGGCGGAGTAGGATATGCCAAAACATCGGGTAATTATGCCGCATCCCTGCATCCTGCTGCAGTTGCCAAGAAGCGTGGGTATGATCAAATCCTCTGGACTGATGCGCAAGAGCACAAATACGTACAGGAGTGTGGCACCATGAACGTTTTTTTTGTCATTGGTGACAAATTCATTACCCCCGGCTTGGAAACGGGCACCATCCTTGAAGGGGTGACAAGGGACAGTGTAATTGCTGTAGCCAAAGACATGGGCAAAGTAGTAGAGGAACGGGAGATTTCAGTGGATGAGCTGGTAGATGCCTACAAAGCTGGCCTGCTTACGGAAGCATTTGGCGCAGGTACAGCAGCAACCATCGCCAAAATTGCTGAATTGCGGTACAAAGATTTTGTGATGAATTTCGACCCGGCCCAAATGCCTTTGGCCGATGAAATCAAGTCCATTTTGACAGCAATTCGCGACGGAATTGCTCCAGATCCAAGGGGTTGGATGCTCCCAATTCAAGGATAGTCGCGGTTTATATAAAAATTTGGGATTGGCGTTTGGTTTTTGGAAATTAATTCCTACTTTTGCCGTCCCGTTAAAAAAAGGGTAGAATGCCTACAATTCAACAGCTCGTAAGAAAAGGAAGAGAGATCATCAAGGCCAAGAGCAAATCTAGGGCCCTGGATGCTTGTCCGCAGCGCCGCGGAGTATGTACTCGTGTATATACCACCACTCCAAAGAAACCAAACTCAGCATTGAGGAAGGTTGCGAAAGTTCGTTTGACCAACAAAATCGAGGTTATCGCATACATCCCAGGTGAAGGACACAACCTTCAGGAACACTCCATCGTTTTGATCAGGGGTGGTCGTGTGAAGGATCTTCCGGGTGTACGTTACCACATCGTAAGGGGTAGCTTGGATACTGCTGGTGTTAAAGACCGCAAGAAGAGCCGTTCCAAGTATGGTACCAAGCGTGTAAAAGCTAAAAAATAATATCAAAACATCGAAATCTACATAGATGAGGAAGTCCAGAGCCAAAAAATTACCCCTTGCACCAGACCCTAAGTTCAATGATACCTTGGTGACACGTTTTATCAACAACGTCATGTGGCAGGGAAAGAAAGATGCTTCATTGATCATTTTCTACGATGCAATCGACAAGGTTGCCAAAATGACCGGTGATGATGGATACGAAGTATGGAGGAAAGCATTGAGCAATGTTACTCCTGCCGTGGAAGTGAGAAGCCGCCGTATTGGTGGTGCTACTTTCCAGATTCCATCTGAAGTGCGTGCTGACAGGAAAATTTCCCTCAGCATCAAATGGATGGTTCGTTTCGCTAGGGAACGCAATGGCCGCAGCATGGCGGATAAACTCGCCAATGAGATTGTTGCCGCAAGCAAAGGTGAGGGTGGCGCTTTCAAAAAGAAAGAGGATACTCACCGTATGGCCGAGGCAAACAAGGCCTTTGCACACTTCCGCGTTTAATCTCAACTTCATTTCAATACAAAGGGCTGCCTGTTGGCGGCCCTTTTTTATTTCGGTTTATGCACTGCATTTCCTAACTTTGCACCCGCAAAAGCAGGTTTCCTTTGTGGGAAGCAATCGATTGCCCAAAAACAAAACTTTTTAAACAATAAGTACAGTCATGGCAGACTTAAAATTTCAACGGAACTTTGGTATTGCCGCGCACATTGATGCCGGTAAAACCACAACTACAGAGCGTATCCTGCGCTACACAGGAATGATCCACAAGATTGGTGAGGTGCACGATGGTGCCGCTACCACTGACTGGATGGAGCAGGAAAAGGAGCGCGGTATCACCATCACTTCAGCGGCAGTAAGCTGTCAGTGGAACTTTCCAACAGTTTTGGGAAAGGCCACGCCAGACACACAAAAGTATTATTTCAACATCATCGATACTCCAGGTCACGTTGACTTTACCGTTGAGGTAGAACGTTCCATGCGCGTTTTGGATGGTTTGATCGCCCTGTTCTCTGCGGTGGATGGCGTTGAACCACAATCAGAAACAGTTTGGCGCCAGGCCAACCGCTACAAGGTTCCGCGCATCGGATTTGTCAACAAAATGGACCGCAGTGGTGCAGACTTCCTCATGGTGGTTCGCCAGGTGAAAGAAATGCTGGGTGCCAAAGCCGTGCCTTTGCAGCTTCCTATTGGTGCCGAAGACAATTTTACCGGTGTGGTAGACTTGATCAAGATGAAGGGTATCATTTGGCACATGGAAACTGAGGGAATGACATTTGATGAGATTCCAGTTCCTGCTGACATGGTAGAAGAGGCCAACGAATGGAGGCAGAACCTCATTGAAGCGGTTGCTGAGTATGATGATAAATTATTGGAGAAATTCTTTGATGATCCAACCACCATCTCTGAAGATGAAGTGCATGAAGCCATCCGCAAGGCGGCCATCGACCTCAGCATTGTTCCGATGATGTGCGGATCCTCTTTCAAGAACAAAGGGGTACAAACAGCACTGGACGCAGTTTGCCGCTACCTCCCTTCACCTGTAGACATTGATGCCGTTGAAGGTATCAATCCTGACAATGGAGAAACTGTTAGCCGCAAACCTTCTGCATCTGAGCCATTTGCAGCACTTGCTTTTAAAATCATGACCGATCCTTTTGTGGGAAGGTTGGCCTTCTTCAGGGTATATTCTGGCCATCTTGATGCTGGCTCTTATGTGTTGAATGTGAGAAGTGGTAAGAAAGAGCGCATCAGCCGTATCATGAAAATGTTTGCCAACAAGCAGAATCCGATTGACTTCATTGAAGCAGGTGATATTGGTGCAGCAGTAGGATTCAAAGAAATCAAAACTGGTGATACCCTTTGTGATGAAGATCATCCAATCGTTTTGGAGAACATGTTCATTCCAGAGCCGGTTATCTCTGTAGCGGTGGAGCCCAAGGCCCAAGCTGACGTAGACCGGATGGGAATGGCCATTGCAAAATTGGTCGAGGAAGATCCAACCCTGCGTGTCAGGACTGATGAGGAAACAGGACAAACCATCCTCAGCGGTATGGGTGAACTGCACCTCGAAAT
>CANHSD010000165.1 GCA_947463105.1 Chitinophagaceae bacterium | reverse complement strand
TCAGCAATTGGATAAATTTACCTTTCGGCCTGTTGATCAACAACCAGGACAATTCTGCTTCAATACCTTTCTGTATGGCAGTTCCAGCGTTTACAAAATATTCTGCACCGGTTGCATTCACCTGCCTTACAATGGCATCCTTCAAATCAAATTGAAAAACAGTGGCACCGAAAAACAAACGCCCCTGGTCTGCCGACAACTTCATCCCCAGCTCCTTGTTCAAACCATACTCTGCCTGTAAACCTGAATAAAGCCCGCCGGCAGAAGGACGGATCTCTGCAAGGGTGGGTGATGAATACCCTTTCGAAAGCTGACCATAGATAGCAAGCGTCTTGAAAGGATGAAAGGTAAGCGCAAACCTTGGCAGCAACTGTGCATTGAATGCAATATTTTTCTTGCCATTGGCGGGCAATCCAACAGTCCTTTCTATGGTATAATTGAAACTGTTGACACTGATGCCGGCCTGAACCTGAATGTATTCAAGCGGATGAACACTGAGCTGTGAAAAAAGGAATTGCTGGCTTGCTACAACCAAATCCCTGACCATTTTTCCGTCAGAAATACCTTTGTTGTTTCCGCTGCTGTCAATGGTATAGTCTCCGCGCTGCACCTCTACTCCATTCACCCATTGCAATGGAAACGGAAGCCTTGATTCATACACAAATTTTGATCGGATACCCAGGTTGGCCTCTTTTCTTTTTTCAAAATTGGTGATAAAGGGATTTTTAAACCCAGTGATGGATGTTGAAAAAGAAGTGACCATTTT
The DNA here is from genome assembly GCA_947463105.1 of Chitinophagaceae bacterium. Classification (GTDB taxonomy): domain Bacteria; phylum Bacteroidota; class Bacteroidia; order Chitinophagales; family Chitinophagaceae; genus Pollutibacter. The sequence goes on along the minus strand of CANHSD010000165.1, from coordinate 5,339 downwards.
CCAGTGATCAGAGAAAATAAAACTGTTGGAGATTCCTACCATTGCAGTCTTGTTAAAAATCCCTGCACGCTGATCCCTGGCTGATGGAGTGGCAGGCGTAGCGGGCCTTGATTGGCGTGAATTGGCATTGAATTGAACGAGGTTCAGCCCTCCGGGTGTCTGGTAGGAAAGGTCTGCCAAGAGCAACAACAACTCAGTTGTTACTTGATCAGTGCCCCTGATCTTGATACCCAATTGGAGGTTATCCTTTCTCATGCGGCTATTCTCTCTGAATCCATCTGATTGGGCATGGCCCTGCAAGGCATTGATAGAATAGGCGCCTTGTTTTAATTGGTATTGTACCGACCCATTAAAGGTTCCAAACCGGCCACCCGATGCCTTCATGCTGAGCATACTGGAATCTTTGGGGAAATCAACTGCCAGACTGGCACCAGATAGCAACAGGGCGCCGCCGGTTCCTGCGCCATAGATGCTGCCTGCCGGACCTTTGATCACCTCAGCCCCACCAATACTATTGACATCCAATAGGTTGAGGTATGCATTGCCCCCAGCATCGGTAAAAATCATGTCATTCATATATACTTTTACATTCCGAACCCCAAAAGGAGACCTGAGCAAACTCCCGCGAATGGACAACCTGTAACTCCCCGGAGACCGCTCCTCCATCCGCACTCCAGCAACAGCATTGAATGCCGGCAAAATACTGTAAGATGAAAACTGCTGCAATTCAGCCTTGCTGATGGTTGATATGGCTGCGGGAACCTGTATGCGCTTTGCATTGGATTCATATCCCCTGACCACAATAGATTCCATTGAAGCAACAGAGTCTCTTGTCTCCTGCCCAAGTGCCTGAAAAGCCACAAGAATAAATGCAAAAAAAGGGATACAGATTTTCATCATCGTTCCATTGAAAAGGTCAAAAAAAAACCCGGCATAACCGGGTTCTTGTATAAAGATAATCTTCTTATTTGTTCATGTACATCACTTCCTTCACCAACTTCACCGTACGGCTGACATCAGGCAGATAGGCCGCTACCAGATTGGGGGCATAGTGCATGGGGGCGTCAGCTGCCGTAATTCTCCTGATAGGAGCATCAAGGTAATCAAACCCTTCTTTTTGGATCCTGTAGGTAATTTCTGATGAAATAGATGCATAGGGCCATTGTTCTTCAACAATGACAAGCCTGTTGGTCTTTTTAACACTTTCAAGGATGGTATACCAATCAAGAGGCCTGATGGTGCGCAGGTCAATGACTTCAGCACTGATGCCTTCTTTTTCCAGTTCTTCAGCAGCACCCAGGGCAACCTTCATCATTTTATTGAATGATACAATGGTTACATCCCTGCCAGTTCTTTTGATGTCTGCCTTACCAATAGGAATCAGATACTCCTCTTCAGGAACTTCTCCCTTATCGCCGTACATCACTTCACTTTCCATGAAGATCACCGGATCGTCATCACGTATGGCGCTTTTGAGAAGGCCCTTTGCATCGTAAGGGTTAGACACTGAAATTACCTTGAGACCGGGGATGTTGGCGTACAAGCTTTCGAATGCAGTGGAGTGTTGAGCACCCAACTGTCCGGCAGAGCCATTGGCTCCCCTGAAAACAATCGGACAACCCACTTGTCCACCACTCATGGCCAGCATTTTGGAAGCAGTATTCAGGATCTGGTCCAGCGGCAATACTGCAAAGTTCCAGGTCATGTATTCAACAATTGGCCTCAGGCCATTTTGAGCGGCACCCACGGCAATTGCGGTGAAACCGAGCTCTGCAATGGGTGTGTCAATGATCCTTTTGGGACCAAATTCGTCGAGCATACCCTGGCTTACCTTATAGGCTCCATTGTATTCTGCAACTTCTTCTCCCATCAGAAAAACCCTGTCATCTCTTCTCATTTCTTCCTGCATCGCCTCTCTGAGGGCTTCGCGAAAAGCAATAATCCTTCCCATAAATACTGTTTAAAAGTGATGCAAAAGTATTGCATGAAGGGGATTCCAACAAATGTTGTTTGAGGGTATCCAAGACCCCTTAAAAACAAAAAACCCCCATGTGCGGGGTTTTTATGTTCAGGTGTTGATTCTGTTGTGATTTGGTTTCATGGTCAGGACGCCTTGGTTATAACATAGGATTGGATTTAGGCTTTTTTTAGGTATTGGACTGGAATATCAGGACATTGGATGTTGGTTTTATTTGGACTTTGGTTGGAATCTCTCTGGCTTTCGGTTTGCTTGTGGCGCCCCTTTTTCGTTGACATTTTGAAAATAAGATGCCCTGAGAACAATTTAGAGCTTTCAGAAAAGGAAGTTGAAAGATTACGTGTTTATACTGAAATCAACTCAATTATCTTACGTAATAGGATTTTCCTACCAATTCAACAGCGTTTGCAAGCTTGAAAGATTGACAGCCTAAAATCCTTTGTTCCGGCTATTTTTTATATAAAATTGCCATGGAAAATGGATTGACGCGAATCTGATTTGAAACAGTCTCTCCCGCTTTCAATACCCGGTTGTTGTTTGAAAAAACGTTCCATGAAGACCCTGTTATTGATTGATCAACTGCTTTTGTGGAACCATTTAAAATGACCTGAATCGACTTCCATTCATCGCCCAGCTTCGCGCCATCAATGGTGTAAGCGACCACACCAGTTCCGGCGTTTTCATCAAATTTGATCAAAGCAGCGATCTCACTGGCTTTTGTCATTCTGAATGCCGGATGTTTACTGCGCATGGCAATCAAATTTTTCACATACTCAAACACATCCTTGTGTTTGCTTTTCAGGTTCCAATCAATCGTATTAATGGAATCGCCTGCATTGAAAGAATTCTCAACCCCCTTTTTTGAACGAAGGAATTCAGTTCCTGCATGAAGAAATGATATGCCCTGTGAAGTCAAGACAATAGACAATGATAATTTGTGCATCTCTTTTCGGAGCAAGGCATCGTCTTTTTTATTTGATATGACCAGCTTATCCCAGAGTACATGATTGTCATGGCATTCACAATAGCTGATGACCTGAGAAGGTTCATTGGCATAAGGCCCCTTTGAATAATTCACTTTTGAATAATCGACCTGAGGATGCCTGCAGGCGGCCGTTACGCCGAACTTGATGCTTTCTTCCATCCCCTTTTTCCCTGAGGCAAAGCCCTTGTCTTCATGTTCAAAAACACTCCCTTTGATCCCATCCCGGATGTCGTCACTAAAAACAGCAATTCTATCCAGCTGATAGGCATTTTTTTTCAATGCCCTCAGTGAATCAGGAATGGGTGAGCTTCCGGCAGTCCATCCTTCTCCGTACAAAAGGATATCGGGTTTTATCTTGTACAAGGATGCTGATATCTGGTTCATGGTTTCAATATCATGAATTCCCATGAGGTCAAATCGAAAACCATCAACATGAAACTCTTTTACCCAATATTCCAGTGATTCAAGCATGAACTTTCTCATCATCGGTCGCTCACTGGCCGTTTCATTTCCGCAGGCAGATGCATTGGAAAATGATCCATCTTCTTTTTGTCGGTAATAATAGCCTGGTACGAGTTGATTGAAATAAGAATTCTCCGTCAGCATGGTATGGTTGTAGACCACATCCATGACCACGCGCAGGCCTTTGTTGTGCATGGCCTGAACCATTTGTTTGAATTCTTTGATTCTTGTTTTTCCATCTGCAGAATTGCTTGCATAAGAGCCTTCTGGCGTATTGTAATTGAGTGGATCATAGCCCCAATTGTATTGTGCACTGTCGGGCCTGGATTCATCCACACTGAAAAAGTCATACGATGGCAGCAAGTGGATATGGGTAACGCCCAGTTCCTTCAGATGGTCGAGGCCTGTTTTCACCCCAGAGGGATGAACGGTTCCTGATTCTGCCAATCCGAGAAATTTACCCTTGGCTTTGATGCCTGATTGGGGATCAATGCTGGCATCCCTTACATGCAATTCATAAATAACAGCATCAACCGGCAATCCACCAATACCAGGCTTTAATCCTTTTCGGCTGCTGAATACAGGCGATTTATCTTTTGCCCAATCCTTGGGATTTGTTTCATTTATGTCTACCACAACAGCACGCTTGCCATTGGTGCCCACAGCCTTGGCATAGGGATCTGGGACTTCGTGCAACCAACGGCCCTTTGTAAAAATCCTGAATGCATAATAGCTTCCTTTCTTGTTTCCCAAAACGGTTTTCACCCAAGTGCCATTTTCAGCCTTTTCCATGGGCAAGCTTTCCCGGTGCTCATTTCCAAGGGATGAGGAATAAAAAAGCAGTTCAACTTTTTCTGCAGTAGGGCTCCAAATGCGAAAGCTGGAGGAGGAAGCTGAATACTTCAGCCCCAGATCATTTCCTGCATAAACCGGGTAATGTTCTGTGCTAAAAAACTGGCTGAATCCAAACATTCCCTGAACCATCAGCAAAAAAATGAGGATTGATTTTCTTAATGCAGTCATGAATTAAAGTATTAGGATCAATGTGTTTCCGGGGCAAGTGACCAATGTTCGGGAGATCGCCAAAGACCAGACAACAAGAGTTCGCGCATGAAGAAAAACTCTTTGGGAAGCCTGTCGTACATCCTTGAAAAAAGTTCCTCATGTGCCAATACTTCTGTTTTCCAGGCCTCCCTGTCCACATCCATCACGGCATCATATTGCTCGGGCGTATAAGAAAGGTTTCCCCAATCAATGTCTTCATATTTGGGAACCCAGCCAATGGGGCTTTCTATGGAAACCACTTCACCATAAACCCTTTCAACAACCCATTTCAGCATGCGCATATTCTCTCCAAACCCAGGCCAGGTAAAGTTGCCATCCTTGTCTTTCCTGAACCAGTTCACACCAAATATACGGGGAGGGTTGGGAATATTCCGACCCAATTGTAACCAATGGTTGAAATAATCTGCCATGTGGTAGCCACAGAATGGAAGCATGGCAAATGGATCCCTTCTTACCTTTCCAAGTTCACCAAATGCTGCGGCAGTGGTTTCTGAACCCATGGTTGCCGCCAGGTAAACGCCGAAGTTCCAATTGAATGCCTGGTAAAGCAAGGGTATTGTCGTACTTCTTCGACCACCAAATATAAAAGCACTGATGGGAACACCTGCAGGATTTTCCCATTCAGCATCGATGCTGGGGCATTGGTGTGCAGGTGCAGTAAACCTGGCATTGGCATGGGCAACCTGTTTTCCTGATGCAGGATCATGCAATTCCCCCCTCCAGTTATAAACGACCTTGGGCGCTTCTTTGGTCAGGCCTTCCCACCAGACATCCCCCTCGGGGGTAACACCAACATTGGTGAAAATACTGTTGCTGGACAAGGCCTTGATGGCATTGGGATTGGTCTTG